>JAGQPD010000461.1 GCA_020426865.1 Planctomycetales bacterium | reverse complement strand
ATGTTGAACGGCACGCCGAGAAAAACGTCGGCACTGCGCTGGTACATCTGACACGATAGCCGGCCACTGGCGACGTAGAACTGAAACAACAAGTGGCACGGTGGCAACGCCATCCGCGGTACGTCCGCCACGTTCCAGGCACTGACAATCATGCGTCGCGAATCGGGGTTGTGACGGAGCTGCTCCAGGACTTGCGCAATCTGGTCGATCGACTCGCCCCCCTCACCACGCCAGCTGCGCCACTGGACACCGTAGACCGGGCCGAGCTCGCCGTGCTCATCCGCCCACTCGTTCCAAATCGAGACGCGGTGATCGCGGAGATAAGCAATATTCGAATCGCCCCGCAAAAACCAAATCAACTCGTGCGCGATCGACTTCCAATGGAGCTTCTTGGTCGTCAGCAGCGGAAAACCCTCGGTCAAATCGAACCGCATCTGATAGCCGAAAACGCTGCGAGTCCCCACGCCGGTGCGGTCGGATTTGGACGTGCCGTGGTCAAGAATATGCCGTAAGAGATCAAGATACTGGCGCATGGGACTGTTGTAGCCTTACATCATTTTATTGATCACTTGCGCGATCAACTCGGGCTTGTCCTGCGCTACTAAATGATCGACCCGCTCGCGTTTGACCCCCAGTTTTTCCAGATGGCTGGCGATCAGCTGCCAGTTGCGGTCGCGTTTCTTGCCTTCCGACAGATAGAGTTCGGTCACGAGTTCCTGCAGGCGCTGGATCGATATCGCCTCGCGATTGTCGTAATAATTCTTGATGATGTTCTGTTGATGTCGCGAGTACTTCGTCATGCAGGATCTCCGTAAGGTGTGGCCTGATTCATCCTAAACCGGCAGTGGGGTCCAGGGCAAGCCTACGCGACGGCCGCCCCCTACCCGAGAGGTAGCTGCTGGCCAATTCCCCTGGTCGAGGCCACCAACTCCAGCTATGATATCGTCCAGACTTCGGCCCGTTCCGCAGAAGAAGCTGGCGCGGAAGAAGCTGGCGCGGAAGAAGCTAGCAAGGTCCGGTTCTTCCCAATCGCCGGGCTGGAACCGTTTTTCCCGTTTGCCGCGGACGCCTAACCCTTAACCCCCCTAGACAAACGATGCCCGTAGTAAAGTTCATCAAGGAAAAAAAGGAAATTGAGGTTCCCGTTGGTGCCAACCTGCGACGAGAGGCCCTCAAGGCAGGGATCAATCTCTACGCGTCCGGCGAAGGGATATTGGCCGCCTTCCAGCAGGCTGTTGCCAACTGTCACGGGCTAGGGCAATGTGGGCGCTGCCGCGTGAAAATCCTCAAAGGCATGGAGAATACCGCGCCTATGGGGCTCGTCGAACGCACGCATTTCAAATGCCCCGTCCCCACCCCCGTCACTCCTTTGGCACTCGACCCGGTCCCTCGATTGGCCTACATCGGCAACGAAGACACAATGCGGCTTGCCTGCTGCACTACCGTGACCGGCGACATCGAAGTCGAAACGACGCCGGAAATGAACTTGTTCGGCGAAAACTTCTTCAGCTAGCACGCGGTACCCGTTAGCCGTGAAACAGATCATTGCCATCGTCAAACCGTTCCTGGCCGAAAAGGTGCTTGAAAATCTCAAGCGGGCACCGCTGGAGGCACTGCAGGTTCGCGAGGTCAAGGGCTTCGGGCGGCAGAAGAGTTACCTCGATGAGTACAGCGAAACCGAGTTTGCTCAGGCATTTCTCCCCAAGGTCGAGTTATCGATGTGGGTCGACGACGCACGGGCAAGTGAGGTGATCAAGAAAGTGGTCGAGGTCGCTCGGACAGGGCGCATTGGGGACGGCAAGATCTTCGTGCTATCAGCGACAGCACCGTTATTCTAATCTCAGACTGATCTGGCACCGCCCCGGCGATTATCGTATCCTCTGCGAGATTTTGCTCGGGAACGCACGGCGACGAATGCCGTGCCCGGTCCCTTTTTCCAATTCTCCAAAATCGAATGTCGTCTGGCGCGGGAAGCATGGAGGTCCCGACGATGAACCGACCGATTGTCTATGTCTTGGCGGCAGTAGCAGCGTTGGGCAGCTGGTTGTTTTTCAAAAACACCAGCCCGCGCCGCACGTCGGTCGGCGTCACTGGCAGTTCAGACACAACGTCGGTTTCAACCGTTGCTCAAAGTGCAACCGCCTCAACAGAGATCACGCTTGCTCGCCAGCGGGTTGGCCGAACGGTGCGGGTCGCAACATTTCACTTGCGCGAACTGAGCCGCGAAAAGGTCACCGATCCGCGGATGCTGGAAAAGCTGAGCGGACTGGCGTTGCCGTTTGATGTCTTGGCGATTCAAGGAATTCGCTCCGATAGCCCCGACGTCTTGCCTCGCTGGGTCGAGCATTTGAATCGTCAGGGTCGGCGTTTCGACTACTTGATCAGCCCGTATGTTGGTCGCGCGGACCAGCGGGAGCAGTTTGCTTTTTTGTTCGACGCTGAATCGGTGGACGTCGATCGCTACCAATACTATTCGGTAAACGATCCCAATGATCTGCTGGCGTTGGAACCTTTTGTCGGTTGGTTTCGCGCCCGCGGTGTACCGGAAGAAGAGGCGTTCACTTTTTCGCTGGTCAGCATCAAAACGGATCCGCACAATTGGCAGCGAGAATTGTCGCTATACGCCAATCTGTTCCGCAATGTGCGCAATGACGGCCGCATGGAAGATGACATCATTATTCTGGGAGACTTCCAGGCCGACTGGCGGCAGCTGCAGGATGCCCTATCGACGACCGACCTGCGTCCGGCGGTGACGGATCAAACGACGGACATCGAACGGACACGCCAATGGGACAATATCCTGTTCAGCCTGCAAGCCACCACGGAGTTTGCTGGTAAGAGTGGCGTGGTGGACTACGTCCGCCAATACAACTTGACACTCGACGAAGCAGCCCAGGTCAGCCTGCACCTGCCGGTATGGGCCGAGTTTAGCGCCCGTGAAGGGGGCCCACCTGGCCACGTTGCGTCACCAGTAACCAAGCAATTGCGCTAGATCGTCGACTCCACCAACTGCATCGCCAAGGAGCACCGTTTTGTCATGACACAGCACACCGACACCTCACGTGACGCGATCCTGGGATTCGCCGAAGGCTACGGAATTGAACAACTGGAAATGTTTGTTACGTCGCTGCGGCGCACGTCGTTCGCTGGCAAGGCGGCACTGTTCGTGGATCACAACCTACCAAAGGATGTCGGTCGCTACTTGCAAGACCATGACATACAAGCGGTCCGGGCCCCGTGGAAGCGAACGATTTATCGCTACGTCCGCAAGGCCAACGCACTTCAGAGACAAATTCGCGGCACATACTATTCACCTACGCAGTTTGCCCAGGACTATCTGCATCAGGATAGCACCATGGCCCGGTACGCATTCTACAAACAATGGCTGACCGCCCACGGCCGGCACTGCGAAAACGTGTTGTTCACGGATGTGCGCGATGTCGTGTTTCAATGCGACCCGTTTGCCCAACCGGTGGAGGACGAGATCTGCCTGTTTGCCGAACCTGGCCCGACCATCGTCAACTCAGGGGCCACGGCGAAATGGCTGCGTCGCAGTTATGGTGCGGCTGTCGTGGAACAACTGGCTGATCGACCGGTCATCTGTGCCGGTGTCATGTGCGGGACTCGTGATGGAATGCTGCGTTTGGTCAACAAACTCACCGCCGTGATGGCTAAGGCCCCATCGTTCTGGAGCCTGCGATTTGGGCTGGACCAAGCGGCCTTGAACCTGTGGGTTCACACGCACGACGTCCCCGGCCTGACCGTCTTTCCTCATCTGGAAGGTCGGATCGCCCACCTGGCCTGGGCGGATTCGTCGACGCTGAAGCTCAATGACGATGGACAAGTGGTCGGAGAGTTCGGCCAAGTTGTCCCACTACTCCACCAATACGACCGGCATCCACGGTTGAATGAACAGGTGCAACAACGGTATCTTCGCGCGGCGTAGTAAGAGCACTGTGGTGCATAACACGGCTGGGCGACACGAATGGGCGACAGCGTGTCTGTGGGCGACAACCTTTCGATAGCGTCGACACCGCATTTTCTGCGCATCGTGCGAGCGGTGGAACCATGTTTGCGTTCCGGCGGCGGTCCGGGTCACGACTGTCGACGAACAGTAATCGATTCATCGCTTACCGACCATCCGGTTTTTCTTGCTTAGGATGTTCCCTGCCGACTCCGCGTTCTCAACCGGACTTCCGCGGCATGCAATCCGGCAAACAACATGATGCTCACCGCGTCCTTTCGCTCGGTAACCCAGGCGAGCACGTCATGGCGAGGTACTTCGTATACGGTAATGGCCTCCGATTCATCGCCCCCCCCTTCGGCCACTTTTTCCAGGCCTTCCGCCAGATAAAACACAATCGATTCGTCGCTCAGTCCGGGCGACGAAAGACCGCGAATGAGTTCCGTCCAGTCGCGGGCGGTATAGCCGGTTTCTTCCAGCAATTCGCGTTGGGCGGCCACGAGCAGTTCTTCGTCCTTGGCGTCAGGGGTGTCACCGACAAGTCCCGCAGGCAGTTCGATGACGGAGCGTCCGACAGGAATGCGATGCTGCCGCACCAAGATGACTCGATCGTCATCGGTCAGCGCAACAATTGCCACGCCGGGCCGCGCCGTTGTGCGAGTGGCAAATTCCCAGTGCCCTTGTGCCACCAGCGTCAGGTATTTTCCGGCGTGAAGCGTTATTAGCTCATGATGTTCTTGCATTACTGTCTCCTGATGTGCCGCATCCCTTCGAATGCGTTCGGTTGATTGTCCAGTTTTGTTCGGTAAATGGTCACGTTGCCAGTTGAACGCCGTGCTGTTGCATCGCCACGATCGCCCGCTGGCAATCGCCCGGCTGCAATTCGACACCGCGAATACCTTCATAAATCAATACCACACGATACCCCAGCTCGACCGCATCCAGCGCCGTAAACTTGACACAATAGTCGGTCGCCAATCCCATGACATGCAATTCTTCGATGCCGCGCTGGTTCAAATACTCATGCAGACCGGTCGCCCTACGATGGTTATTGTCAAAGAAGCCACTGTAGCTATCGATCCTCCGGTCCGTTCCCTTGCGGACGATGTGATCAAATCGGTCTATTTGAAGGGCCGCGGCGAACTGTGCTCCACCCGTATTCTGCACACAGTGATCGGGCCACATGACTTGCGGCCCGCCGTCCCATTCAATGACATCTCCCACTTGCGTCCCCGAATGTTGACTGGCAAACGACGCATGATCCGGCGGATGCCAATCTTGTGTGGCAACCACCAACTGGTAGCGCGGCATCCGTTGATTCGCCACCGGTACAACCTCGTCACCATGCGGCACCGCCAAGGCCCCGCCCGGCAAGAAGTCATGCTGGATGTCAACCAATATCAACGCCACTTTGGCATTGAAGACGGTGTCGTCGCTCGAGTGTTGATTCATGGTCTTGGCCTCGACACTGCAACGTTCCGTTATAGTGTTCTCGTCACTGTTCGTTTAGATATCGAGTTTGAACCCCTGTTTGGTCAAGCGCCGGTAGGCTCGTTTATCGAATCGGTAGAGCCGCGCCGCTCGGTGTGCCACACCCTTCTCGATTTCGTTCGTTTCCTGGATGACACCAGTGGCCAACATTTTCTTGCGAAAATTTCGTTTATCTAGTTTCCGATCCAGGATGAGTTCGTACATCTGCTGCAATTGTCGCAGCGTAAAGCGATCCGGCAACAGTTCGAAACCAACCGGTTGATAGCGGACCTTCATTCGTAGCCGTTCCTGGGCCATCTTGAAGATCTGTCGGTGGTCGAAGGCGAGCCTCGGGAGATCATTGGCGGGAAACCACGCCGCGTTTCGGGCATCCGTACATGCCTTCACATCGTGTCCGACGAGATTGACCAGGGCGAAGTAGGCAACGGTCACCACCCGCTCCCGCGGATCACGGCAGACATCGCCGAACGTGTAGAGTTGCTCGAGGAAGATATCCTTCAGTCCCGTTTCTTCTTGCAACTCTCGTCGCGCGGCCTGATCGAGCGTCTCCTCGACACGGACGAAACCGCCGGGCAACGCCCAACGCCCGGCAAACGGCTCCAAGTCCCGCTCGATGAGCATCACCTGCAGTTGATCATCGTCCAAAGCGAACACGACCACATCCACCGTTAGGGCCGGCCGCGGGAATTGATACGTATGCGCCATTGCGAGTTCCTTAGTGTGTATCCTACACTAATATAGTGTGCATATTACACTAAGTCAAATAATTTGGTGTCCTTTCTGGTCCGAACGTGGCCTGGCGAAGCTCCTCGATAAAACCCGGCCGGCACGGTTGACGCAGCCGCGCCTGACGGGCCTGATTTGCTGACAACGGCCCGGTCGAGTAAGCTGAACTGAGACAACCGTTCCCTGTTTGACGAAGAAGAATTGGAAATGTCATCGACAACACCGCCAGCAGCAGACAAACCAGAATGGACGTGGGACATCGCGCGGCTCTTCCCTCCCCAGGGCCAGTGGAGCGAGGGGAGTTACCTGTCATTTACCGAGTCCCTCAACCAACTGGTCGAAGTCGTGGACGGTCGTGTCGAGGTATTGGAAATACCAACCAAATCCCATCAGAAAATCGTCCAATACCTTCTCCAGCTCGTCCTGGCCTTTCTGTCTGACCGGCGCTTGGGAGATGCGATCAGCGCACCGTATCGAATTCGGCTGCGCGACCAAACCTTTCGGGAACCCGATATCGTCGTTTACCTGAACGAACACCTAAGTCAGTTCGGCGAACGTTATGGCGAAGGAGCCGATCTGGTGATGGAAGTGGTCAGCGGAGATTCTGCCAGTCGAGTTCGGGACTATGAAGACAAGCGACGCGACTACTCCCAAGCGGGAATTACCGAGTACTGGATCGTCGATCCCGATCAATCGAAGATCGTCGTCATGAAGCTTGAGGGGAGCGACTACACCACGTTGGGCGAATTCGCGGTGGGCGACGAGGCGGTCTCCGAGTTGCTATCGGGTTTTCGCGTCGATGTCGGCCAGACTTTGTGCCCATCCACTTCGGCGGGGTGAGGTCAAGCCACTTAACGAGCTTGCCGGATCATGGCATCACGACGTTCGTGAAGTCCAACATCCAGCCCCACCGGATACTCGTGAGGATTAAGCAGTCGCCGGATTGTGGGATGCAGTTGTGCCATCTGCTGCACAACCCGCTGACGCATTGCCGCCAGTGGCTCGTCGTCGGCGACAAACTCACCATTCCGCAAAACAGGTTGCAACAAGTCGCGAGCAGCAAGATGACGATCGAGCTGTTTGGAGCGAGTGGCATCTTTGAGATCGACGATTTCCAGACGATCGTCCGCACCGTGCATTTCATCGTAGATCATATCGGCCACCATCCGATCGGATGTTTCGAAACGACGTGTTTGCAGCACGCCTGGAATGGAGGTCTTTATGGCCTGCTCGGACAGCTTGATCTTGGGTTGCCACTGACCGGCGTCGTCCTGCAAGGCTCCGAGCTTATAGACCCCGCCAAGCGCCGGCTGATCGTAGGCTGTAGCCAGTTTCGTGCCCACTCCCCACACGGCGACTTTTGCGCCTTGCGACTTGAGGCTTTCGATAATCTGTTCGTCCAGGTCGTTGGAAGCCACGATTGCGGCATCGTGAAAGCCGGCCTCGTCGAGCAGTTTTCGAGCTTCGATACTGAGATAGGCCAGGTCCCCCGAGTCCAATCGAATGCCTACCATTTCGTGCCCAGTCTGCCGCAACTGCTTGCCGACTTCGATCGCCCGACGCACCCCTTCCAACGTATCGTAGGTATCGACGAGGAAGACACAGTTGTTGGGCATGGCTTGAGCATAAGCGGTAAAGGCCTCAAGTTCGTCGTCAAAGGCCATTACCCAACTGTGAGCGTGCGTCCCCTTGACGGGAATTCCAAAGCGTTTGCCGGCCAGAACATTGGACGTCGCTGCACACCCACCAATGTATGCCGCTCTGCTGGCGGCCAATCCACCGTCGATACCTTGTGCCCGGCGCAAGCCGAACTCCAGCACCGGTTCGCCGCGCGCTGCTATGCAAATACGAGCAGCTTTGGTGGCGATTAGTGTTTGAAAGTTGATGATATTCAGCAGTGCTGTCTCAAGGATCTGGCACTGCAGGATCTCACCTTGAACCCGCACGACCGGTTGATGGGCAAATACCAACGTCCCCTCGGGGACGGCATGGACATCGCAGGTCAGACGTAAGGCACTGAGGTAATCCAGAAACGCTGGCTCGAACAGCGGTCGATCGTCGTTACCGCAGAGCGTCGCCAAATATTGCACATCGTCGGTGCTGAATCGAAATTCTCGCAGCCACTGGACGGCGTTCCCCAGCCCCGCAGCGACCGCATACCTGCCGCGGAACGGAGCCCGCCGAAAAAACAGATGAAACACGGCTTGCTGCCCCGCCTTGCCCAGCTTCCAATAGCCGTAGGCCATTGTCAGCTGGTACAAGTCGGTCAGTAATGCAAGCGAATTCGATGCGGACATGGCTTTTCCCAAACTTACAGCAGTTCATTCGTGGACATCGCGTGGGAGCGGCTACCTTAGTGTTATTATTACACTATGGGGCACTGCGTCAAGCGGGGGGATCCGATCGTGCGTTGTCGCTGGCCGGGGCATCGTGCCTGGATCGCACGCGCTCCGGGGAACCGCGTTGGCGTGGTTACGCGGCGCGCGGGCACTTCTAGCCGGCACCAAATTTGCTAGAATGGTAATTAGGCAATTAGTTCAATTGCGCATGGTCTTCAGGACCATGACACAATGGAGCCTCTGGGAGAATCAAGTCATGACCCACCAAGTGGCTGACCCACATTCGTTTCCTGGCAATTCTTTTACGGACGAGCGGCGGCAGATGGTGGAAAATCACCTGCGGCGGCGTGGGATCGATGACGCTCGGGTGCTGTGGGCGATGGGCGAGGTACCGCGGGAGCTGTTTGTTCCGGACGTGCAGCGCGACGAAGCCTACTGCGACGGTGCGCTGCCGATCGGGTACGGACAGACGATTTCCCAGCCCTATACCGTCGCATACATGTGCCAGGCAGCGCAGTTGCATGGCGAAGAACGGGTGCTCGAAGTCGGTACTGGTTCCGGTTACGGCGCGGCCGTTCTTGGCATGCTGGCGCGCGAAGTCCACACGGTTGAGCGGATCGCCAGGTTGGCGCAGCGTGCCGAACAGACGCTGCAATCGTTGGGTTTGGATCACGTTGTCGTCCATCTCGGGGACGGTTCGGAGGGCTGGTCCGCCGCCGCCCCGTATGACGCGATCATCGTGACGGCGGCCGCGGAAAGGTTGCCCTTCGCCTATCAGGAACAACTTGCCGACGGCGGGCGATTGATCATCCCCATCGGCCCCCATGGTCAGACGCAACGGCTGTGCCGATTCACGCGCGAGGGGAACGCGCTGACCAAGGAAGATTTGGGGGCGTTTGTTTTTGTTCCCCTGGTAAGCCCCACGTGATGCCGGTCGAACGGGACGGTGATCATTTGCCCTTTCCAACAAAAAACGCTGTTGGCTGATCCTGGGATCGGGCCAACAGCGTTACCCGCGCTGGGTAGTAGAAGGAAAAATCACGGGCCGTTCGGGCGTCCTTCCGTCACTCCGTCTACGAACAGCCCATGCTGTTTCCACAATTATGACAGAGGTAGCAATTGCCGTTGCGAACGGTGATTGCCCCACAGTTGTCACAAGCGGGAGCGTCGCTCTGGAAACGTGCGAATTGGTGTTGTCGGTCGGCGAGTCCGAGACTGTGGCTGGAAGCATGCGACGTGGTGTCCGTTGCATGCCCGTTCCCTACGGTGACCGTCGCCACCGCCGATCCGTTGCCGTTGACTGATCCCGACTTTCCATTGGCGGCGGATGCCTTGGCTTCCGCGACTTTTCCTGCAGTCGCTGCGCCGCTCGACTTCTCTGCGGCATCCTTTTCCTTCGGCTTGTCGGGCAGAATTCCCATCTGCAGTTCGCGGTAGCCGTGCAAGAAATTGATTCCCAACCAGCGGAAGATATAGTCGACAACGCTCTTGGCAATCCGAATATCAGGGTTCGTCGTGTGCCCCATCGGCTCGAATCGCGAATGAGAAAACTTATCCACCAAGACTTCCAGCGGAACGCCATACTGCAAGCTCATGGACACGGCGGTTCCAAAGCTGTCCATCAGGCCACCGATGGTACTCCCCTCCTTGGCCATCGTGATGAACAATTCGCCGGGACGTCCGTCCTTATATAAGCCTACGGTGATATAGCCTTCATGGCCTGCGACGTTGAACTTGTGCGTTACCGACTGCCGCGTGTCGGGCAATCGTTCGCGACGCACCTTGGTAGCCGCAGATTTTTCCGCGGCCTTGTCGCCTTCCGTCTTGGTGGACAGTGGCTGACTTTGTTTCGAACCATCGCGATAAATCGCTAAGGCCTTCAATCCCAATTGCCAACCCCACGTGTAAGCTAACCCAATCTCCTCCACCGTCGTATCCGACGGCATGTTCACCGTTTTGGAGATGGCCCCCGACAAGAACGGCTGGGCCGCCGCCATCATCGACACGTGAGCGCGCCAGCCAATGCTGCGCACGCCATTGGCCGGCTGGAAGGCACAATCAAACACCGGCAGGTGCTCGTCTTTCAAATCGGCCGCACCCTCAATCGTGTCCTGCTCGTCAATGTGCCGTCCAATCGACTCGATCTGCGGTCGGTCGTAGCCCAACTCGCGCAGTGCCAACGGGACCGTTTGATTGACGATCTTCAACATTCCACCGCCGGCCAACTGCTTGTATTTGACCAGCGCGATGTCGGGTTCAATGCCCGTCGTATCGCAGTCCATCATGAAACTGATCGTGCCGGTCGGTGCCAACACGGTCGCTTGGGCATTGCGGAAGCCATTGCGTTTGCCTTCCACCAACACCTCGTCCCACAACTTCCGTGCCGCGTCCTTCAGATACGCCGGTCCCGAGTCGTTAACGTCTTCGACCGCTTCGCGGTGCATCCGCATCACACTTAAGAACGGCTCACGATTCTCCGCGTACGCCTCAAAGGTACCGACCGCCGAAGCCAACTCGGCACTCGTCCGATTCGCCGCTCCGTGCATGATCGCCGTCACCGAACCGCACAATCCACGTGCCTCGTCCGAATCGTACGCCATCCCACTGGACATAATCAGGCTGCCCAGATTCGAATACCCCAATCCCAACGGTCGGAATCGGTGGCTGTTTTCGGCGATCCGGTCGGTCGGATAACTGGCATGGTCGACGAGAATTTCCTGAGCCACAAAGAATAAGCGGCAAGCCTCGCAATAACGCTCGACATCAAACGTGCCGTCGCCGGTGCGGAACTTCATCAGGTTGATGCTGGCCAGATTGCAGGCCGTGT
>JAGQPD010000460.1 GCA_020426865.1 Planctomycetales bacterium | reverse complement strand
AGTTCCTCGCCGCATTTCCCACAAGTAATGGCCATGGTTCATGCACCTATTGTCTTTGAATTGGCCGGCTGCAGACGTACGCATCCCCGCAGCCTTTACGTGCGGGGCCCCGGATCCGTATTTTAGCGTGTGGCGTGGCGGAGGAAAGCGTCACTATGGGGGTTCGCCGTAGAGGGTGAGTGAACTATCATAGAGGGCTTTTGAGCCTCGCCGAAGCGTCTTGTTGCGACATGTTACGACCTGGTACGTACAGATGGCAGGTATCGGAAGTACAATTAACGCAGAAATCGGGAGTGAATCGACTGATGTCACGTTACCAATCCGTTTGTTACTCGGCCTCTCACGTGACGTACTTGGCGGCACACATGGCGTATCGCATTGGGCTGATCACGGCGTGTTGTTTCGTGGCAACGGGTCCCACGGCACTGGGGGTTGAGCAGCAATCGAGCAACGGGGGGGCGAAAACGCCGCAGGTCGCAGCCGCTTCCAACGAAGGCCGCGATGCCATCGCGGGCTTCCAAATGGCACCAGGCATTGAGGCACAGTTGTTCGCTGCCGAACCGATGGTGGCCAATCCCGTTGCGTTTTGCGTGGACCCGCAAGGACGCGTATATGTCTGCGAGACATTTCGACAGAACCATGGCGTCGAAGACAACCGGGCACATGAGGCGTGGGTTGACGATGATCTGGCGGCACAGACGGTGGCCGACCGAGTCGCCTATTTCAAGAAGCACTTGGGAGACAAGATCGGCGAATACACCGAACAGGAGGAACGCATCCGATTGCTTGTGGATAGCGACAATGATGGCGCGGCCGATCGAGACTCGGTGTTTGCGGCGGGATTCAATGCGATCGAGGAAGGTACCGGGGCGGGTATTCTCGTTCGCGACGACAACGTCTATTACACGTGCATCCCTCGACTGTGGGCGTTCCGTGACGACAATAACGACGGCCAGGCCGATCGGCGACTTCCGATGTATGACGGATTCGGGGTGCGGGTCGCTTTTCGTGGACACGACTTGCACGGTTTGTGCCTGGGTCAGGACGGCCGCCTCTACTTTAGTGTGGGAGACCGCGGGTTCCATGTGGAGACGAAAGACGGCCGTTTGATCAATCCCGAGACCGGGGCCGTCTTTCGCTGCGAACAGGACGGGACGCATCTGGAGGTATTTGCCAGCGGCTTCCGAAACCCACAAGAATTGGCGTTTGACGACTTTGGAAATCTCTTCACCGGCGACAACAACTCCGATAGTGGCGACTTAGCCCGCTGGGTTCATGTGCTGCAAGGGAGCGATGCGGGCTGGCGAATGGCCTATCAGTACTTTCCCGACCGAGGGCCGTGGAATCGCGAGAAGCTTTGGAATCCACCGTTCCAGGGACAGGCAGCCTATCTCGTTCCGCCGATCTGTAACTTTGCCGATGGCCCTGGCGGCCTCGCGGCGTATCCTGGTACCGGATTGGCCGATCATTACCGCGGCAATTTCTTCTTGTGCGATTTCCGTGGCCAGGCGGGGCTGAGCGGAGTCCGCACGTTCAAGATGCGTCCGCGTGGTGCGTCGTACGAGATGATCGACTCAGAGGTCTTTCTCTGGAATTGCCTGGTCACGGACGTCGACTTCGGGCCCGATGGCGCCGTCTATGTAAGCGACTGGGTGGAAGGTTGGAATGGCGAAGGGAAGGGGCGCATCTACCGGCTCCGAGACAGTGACGCAATCAAGGCACCCATCGTGAGCGAGGTTCGTCAATTGTTGGCCGAAGGAATGAAAAAGACGGAAAAGAGTGATTTGAAAAAACTGCTCGAGCACGTCGACCGTCGGGTCCGCTGTGAGGCTCAATGGGAACTGGCATGGCGACGCGATATCAGTTCGTTTGACGAAGTGGCAACGAAATCAGAACATCAACTCGCCCGCCTGCACGCTTTGTGGGGCCTGGGACAAATTGCACGTTTCGACAAGCAGCCCGCTCGCGCCGCCGAGACAATCGCGAAGTTCCTGCAGGACCCCGACCCGGAGATGCGCGGCCTGGCCGCCGAAATGGCCGCCGACGCGAAGTATGAAGCGGCGGCCAGTGCGATGACAACCATGCTGTCCGACGAAGAGCCGCGGGTTCGTCTGCGAGCAGCACTGGCGATTGCCAAGCTAAAAGCCGCGTCGGCTGTGGAAGCACTCGAAAAAATGTTGGCGGAGAATCAAGACGAAGACCCTTACCTGCGACACGGTGGCGTTATGGGCTTGGCCGCCTGTGCCACAGAATCCGAGCTGGCTGCACTCTCTTCGCACGATTCGAAGCATCTGCGTCTGGCCGCGGTCGTTGCTCTGCGTCGGCAGGCTAGTACCGAACTGGCGAAATTCCTGGAGGATAGCGACTCGCTGGTTGTTACCGAAGCGGCACGTGCGATTTACGATGTTCCGGTGGATGGGGCACTACCGGCGTTGGCCCAACTCGTCCGGCGACCCGATTTGCCCAACCCTGCCCTTCGCCGCGCGCTGAATGCGAACTATCGCTTGGGGGAAGCGATACATGCCGAAGCGATTGCCAAATTGGCTGGCCAGGCCAACGCACAACCGTTAATGCGTGCCGAGGCATTGAATTTACTGCGGTTGTGGAAGACGCCGGCACCCCGTGATCGGGTCCTGGGAATGTGGCGGCCCTTAACAGAACCCCGCGACGAGTCCATTGCCGCCAAAGCACTGGCCGATCAGCTTCCGCATTTGTTACAAGGCGGACATCAAGTGCGCTGGCAAGCGGCGAACCTGGCAGCCTACTTCAAGTTACCGGCAGGGGGCGACGTCCTTAAAGACATCGTGCTTGATACCGACAATGACGATGAACAGCGCGCTAGTTCGTTGCTCTCGATGCGGGCACTGCAATACGACGGGACAGCCGACGTGGTGAAAAAGATGTTGGAAGACGGCCAGCCCCGCGTCCGTGCGGCGGCCCGTTTGGTGTTGGCCGACTACGACGCCGATACCGCCGTCAAGTCGTTCGCAGCGGCGATTGAACAGGGCGAACAGATTGAGCAACAGTCGGCCATCGCGGCACTCGCACGGATGCAAACCGAATCGGCTCGTGAATTGCTAATCTCGATTGTCAAGTCACTCGTCGATGGCAAAGTCAAGGACGAACTGCGACTGGACGTCGTTGTCGCGGCCACGCAACATCAGCAGGAAGCGGATTATCGCACGTTGCTGGAAGCGTACTACGCCGCCCGTGATAAGGGCGATCCCTTGGCCCCCTATCGCGATACGCTCCTTGGCGGTAATGCTCAGCGCGGCGAAATCGTGTTCGCACAGCGGCCATCACTGTCGTGCCTTCGCTGCCACAAGGCCAACGGGCAGGGAGGCAACGTGGGACCGGACTTGAGCAAGATCGGTGGCGACAAGACGCGAGAATACTTGCTGGAATCGATTGTCGACCCGAACAAGACGATTGCGAAAGGGTTTGAAACCGTGCTGGTAGAGACCAACGGCCGGATCGTCAGCGGAATCGTTCAATCAGAAGACACGGAAACGCTCACGCTGATTCAAGCCAGTGGCGAGACGGTCCAGGTGAAGGTGATGGAGATCGACGACCGTCGCACTGGCAAATCGTCCATGCCCGACGACTTGTTAAAGGGAATGAACCTGGTGGACCTACGGGACTTGATTGAATTCTTGGCGAATCAGAAATAGCTGGGCAAGGTGTTACGTGCACCGAGTAGCTGCCGTCAATCCTTGTCCAACGTGACACCGTGCAGCACGAGCACGGCTCCTACGGAGATGAGCGCCAGCCCGATCCAACGAGGGGGCGTGACGGTCTTGCGAGCTGCAATGATTGACGTTCGGGGAAGATAGGCATCGAGGCGCGAGCCTTGCATCAGGCCCGAGTTTTGCATTTTCGTCTCGACAAATTGTGAGGCTTTCGGAGTCAGCACAAACGACTCAACGAACCGCAATTGCACCCCCAAGAAAATGAGGGTCATTCCCAGGATCAAGAATTTCTGTCGACCAAACGGCATGATATTCGATACATTCGCTAGAATTGGGCCGGGAACCACAAACGATTGGGACGTCTATCCCATGACTTATCGCTCATGGCACGCGATAGCTTGATTTTGTCCGCCGAAATCAGGACAAGACGATAGTGCGAAATTTGACGTCGCAACTAGAATGAGTAGTCAGAACGTGATCATCTCGCACGCATGAGCGAGAAAACGTGCCTCGACCGAACCTTTTCTACATGCTCGGGGACGTCTACAATGATCCGTTTGCCTGAGGGTGACGAATCGCCCGACCATGATCTCCCGACCATAATCGATCTGTATCACAGGGACGCAACCGGTGTTGAGAACGCATACGTGCGGCGAATTGACCGCTCAAAATGTAGAAGGTGAAGTTACTCTCTGTGGTTGGGTAGATTCCTACCGTGACCACGGCGGTACTTTGTTCGTGGATCTTCGCGACCGCTATGGCAAGACGCAGGTCGTCTTTGCGCCGGAAGGCGGCAGCGAGTTGCTGGAGCGATCGCGCGGTTTGCGCAGTGAAGACGTGATTCGTGTGACGGGCAAGGTGGCGTTACGGCCGGAGGGGACGATTAATCCGAAGTTGCAGACTGGTGAAATTGAGATTCGCTGTCGATCACTGGAACTGCTAAACAAATGCAAGACGCCACCGTTTGTGCCCAATCAGGGCGAACTACCGGGCGAAGACTTGCGACTGAAATACCGTTTCTTGGATCTCAG
>JAGQPD010000459.1 GCA_020426865.1 Planctomycetales bacterium | reverse complement strand
GTTGTGTGGCCGACGGTGTTCACGGTTCATGTTGGCCACAATCGAGTGTATCATCTATCCCATCGCCGGCTGACCCAATTGACGGAGGACCATACCATGGCCGCAAAGTTAGTGCAGGCCGGAGTTCTGAGCCCTCGTCGTGCCAGCGCGTCACGACTTCGCAATGTCGTTTGGAACGTCGTGGATAACTACTCTGAGCGGATCGCACCGCAGTTTATCGAGACCCACTTGCGTCCGAATGACGCGCTAGTGTGGTGCTCAGCTGGTGTCGATCAGGCGCTTGGCGATTGCGAGATTCAACGGCTACTGGCCACGAGTCGCTCAGCGGCCGCGGCATGTCATAATCTCGTTGGCAGTGCTGCTAATGACGACGACGTGGCCATCGTTGCGCGACTTGGCCCCGTAGAGCCGTGCCGATAGTAGTCTGAAACAAGAACGTACAGGTCTTGGGGGGGCCGCTCGTCCACGGATGCCTGTTCCTTTCGTGCCACACTTCTGATTAGAGAGACGATCGAGTAAGATGGTAACACACGTCAATCCTTCCGTCTTGGGATCAAGGCGGAATCCCCAGATAGAAAGAACGACTATGCCTGTTGTGTTGGTGGTCGATGATGACCGATCTGTCCGTCACATCATCAAAGGGGCATTTGCTGGCACCGAGCACACGGTGCTGGAGGCTGCCGACGTTGAAGATGCGCTGCGGTTGGTCCGAGACCAGACGCCAGATGTCGTATTTCTGGATATTGAACTTCCAGAAATATCGGGCCTCGAGGCGTTTGACAAAATCAAGGCTCTCGATGGCAAGCTTCCAGTGATTTACATCACTGGCGGTGGCACAAGCAACACAGCCATTGAAGCCATGAAGTTGGGGGCCTTCGACTATCTCCTCAAGCCGCTGAACCTGGCGCAGTTGCGGGAACTCGCCGCGAGAGCTTTCGAAATTCGTCGGTTAATGAAGGTACCGGTGGCGTTGAGCAGTGCTGTATCGCCAGCAGACTTTGGTGATCAAATCGTCGGGCGAAGTTCTCAAATGCAGGAAGTCTTCAAGGCAATCGGCCGAGTTGCCCCGCAAAACGTAACCGTGTTGATCCGGGGAGAAAGTGGTACAGGCAAGGAGTTAGTGGCGCGTGCCATTTACCAACATGGCGATCGCCGTGACGCGCCCTTTCTCGCGGTCAACTGTGCAGCAATTCCGGAACAACTGTTGGAAAGCGAGCTATTTGGCCACGAAAAAGGTGCCTTTACCGGAGCGGATCGCCAGCGAATCGGAAAATTCGAACAATGCAACGGCGGTACGATCTTCCTTGACGAGATTGGCGACATGCCGGCGATGCTGCAAAGCAAAATTCTCAGGCTGCTGCAACAACAAGAATTTCAGCGAGTCGGCGGAAACGAAACGATTAAGACGGACGTCCGAATCGTTGCGGCAACCAATCGCAACCTCGAACAGATGGTGGCTGACGGTCAGTTTCGCGAAGATTTGCTATATCGTTTGAACGGATACAGTATTTGCTTGCCCCCCCTGCGCGATCGTGGCGATGATACGACAATCCTAGTGCAACACTATTTGGCGCGACTGTCGCGCGAAATCAAACGCGAGGTTCAAGGACTCGCCCCATCCACGCTCACAATACTGCGAGCCTATCATTGGCCCGGTAATGTTCGTGAGCTGGAAGGGGTGCTCCGGCAGACGCTATTGCAGATGACAGGAACGATTATTGCCCCCGAGTTTTTACCGAATGTGGTCACGGCGGGGCGACCGGCCATTGAGGACGCTGATACTTTACACTCAGGCGAAAACGATACGACTGCGCCGCAAGAGTCAACGACGCCAGCATCGTGCGATGGTGACACGACAGTAAACTGCCTGCCGTTTGATCTGCGCGAATTCATTCGCGGTAAGCTCGGCCAAACATCCGACAATCTCTATGCGGAAACGTTGGAGATGATGGAGTTATACTTGTTGACCCAGGTTTTGACGCAAAGCAATGGCAACCAGTCTGAGGCCGCCCGAATTCTGGGGATTACTCGCGGAAGCTTGCGCCACAAGATACGTTCGCTCGGGATCAACATCGGCAGCAAGATCGAAACGACCGAATAATAGGCTCAGTGTCCGCCAGCGAATCGCTAGCCTGGCTTGGCGAACCGACGTACAATAATGACTCGCCGGCTCATCGAAGTCGGTCAAGTCCAATCAGATTTCGGCGTACGTTGACCGCGACATGTTACAGTTATTTCGATATCATTTCTTTCGGTACCGCTACACGTGGTCGGTCGCGGCCGTGGTAGCAACCTTCGTCAGTGCCGTAACGTCTTCTTTGTCGATTGCACTCGCCCAGACGCGTCCGAACATCGTCCATATTTTCGCGGATGACCTGGGATGGGGAAGCGTTGGATACAACCGCCAAACGCGAATTCAAACGCCGAACCTCGACGCGTTGGCGTACGGCGGGATGATCTTTAATCACGCGTATGCCGCGACCGTATGTGGACCCTCACGCGCGATGCTCTATAGTGGCTTTCACAACGGCCATACGCTCGTCGATAGCAACCAGAACCTCGGCGGCGATCCATGGCGCGCCGATGGACAGACCGTTGGCAACTATTTGAAAGACAACGGATATCGCACGGCGCTCTTTGGCAAATGGGGATTCGGAGGTTCCAACGACTCGTCCGGCGACTTGCGCCCAAATCCAACGATCGTCGGACCGAATTCACTCCCGACGGCCCAGGGCTTCGAAACCTTCTATGGCTACCTGAACCACGGTCGGGCCCATTCCTACAACGTCGACTCGCTCTGGACGACCGCAGAGCCAGGGGACGACAACTCGAATGGGATCGATGAAGTCGGCGAAAAATACCAAGCCAATGCGGACCACGGATACTGGCTCGAAAAAACGGGGAACAGCCCGTCGAATGTGAATGCGAATTACACGGCCGACCTGATCACCAACAAGACGTTATCGTATATTTCGTCGATGGCCGAGAGTGAACAGCCGTTTTATGTCGAGTATGCTTCGACGATTCCGCATTTTGATATCGATGCCCTGCGGAACTTTCCCGACTGGTTTGACCTGTACGGCGACGACAACGTTCCCGGTTCCGACTCCTGGACCGATGACCAAAAGGCCTACGCGGCCATGATTACTCGGTTCGACGCCGCCGTGGGGCAGATCCTAGCCACGCTACGAGATCCCAACGGTGACGGAAACCAGTCCGACTCGATGATGGCCAACACGCTGATCTTCTTCACTTCCGACAACGGCGCGACGGCGGAAGATAATTCGCCCATCAGCTTCTTTGAAGCCAACGGGATCAAGCGAGGTGGCAAACGGGATCTGTGGGACGGTGGCATCAATGCTCCCATGGTTGCCTATTGGGAAGAGACCATCGCACCTGGCCAGGTCTCAGAACGATACACCGACATGCCCGATTTTCTGCCAACGGCACTGGAATTTGCCGGCGTGCAACCGCGAGTTGGCATCGACGGAGTGTCGTTGGCTCACGAGCTGACAGGGAAGGGGATCGAGCGGCCAAAGAATTACATCGTCCAGGAACACCATGAAGGGAATGGTCCCGACCCCGACTCGCGCAACGGACGCTGGGCGTTGATCAAGGATGGTATGAAGCTCATCCGGTTTTCGAATGGCGACATGGAATTGTATGATCTGGATAGCGACCCGGACGAAAACAACCCGGTGAATCTTACGAATCCCGTCTATGCAAGTATTCGAGATTACCTGCAATCGATCGCAGTAGCCGAGGGGGTCGAGCAAGGCGACGGATACTCGGTCCAGTTCCAGGATTGGAACGGGGCCACAAGCAACAGCTTTTCCGACGCGGCCAATTGGACGGGAACAGCGAACGTTTCGGAGAGTCCCAACGCCAGTTGGTCGGCGGTCATCAACAATTCGTCAACGACCCAGTCCATTGTCCAACTTTTTAAAAACACCGAAGTATTAGGCTTAGAAGTACGCGGCACTTCGGCCAGCCAGACCTTGCGGGTCAATCCCACGGTCTCGATGACAGGTCGCAATGAGATTCGCATCAGCAGTGGCGGCCGTATTCAACTGGATCGCGCTGCACTCAACACCGTGCGCTGGCTGGATGTCAAGGCGGGCGGTCAACTGACGGGCGACGGAACGATTACCGGCGACGTCTACAACTGGGGGCGTGTGGCTCCTGGCTTGCCCGCCGATCTCGATCAACCCCCGCCTCCGCCCGACCCGCCTGAGATTCCGGAAGGGGTCAACACTGGTTCGGTCGCTGCCATAGTGTTCGATTTCACTGGCGTCCAAGATGACGCGCCGTTGGTACAGACATCTGCTCAGAGCCAATACCTCGAGCTTCTGGAAGGCTTGAACTACGGACCAGGCTTGTCACCTCGCGATGCCGCGAACGATGGCAACGAGTTCAACATCCGCGGACATGAAAGCGGTACAACGTTGGCGTCGGCCTTGCCAGATGGCGACTATCTGACCTATACCGTCGCACCAGTCCACGGTATCGAGATGTTGATCGACACCATCGAGTTCACCTATCGTCGCAACGGCACGAACGCTGCGAAGAACTTTGGCATATTAACAAGCATGGACGGGTTTCAAGCAGATGCCCAACTGGCGGCCTCTCCCACGCACACGACAAACGACACGAGCACACACGTTCTTACCGCTCCGTATCAAGGCGGCCAGTGGGTGCGTGGTGCGGTCGAGACACGATTTTACGGATGGAACGCAAATTCAACGTCAGGAAATACGCACGTCTACGCCGCGTCCATGTCGGCAAGCTTTCGCACGATCGCGCCAGAGCAGGCCGTTGTTTTTGATTTTGGGGGCACACAAAACAATGCGCCACTAACCACGACATCGGCTCGCGACCCACAACTTGAACTAGTGACGGGCCTGGATATTGCCAGCGGATTGCAGTTCGTCAATGGACCGTCGAACCTCAATCACGAATTCGACGTGGTCGGTTGGTCGACGGGCGCCAGCATCGCCAATGCGATCGACGACGACTCGTTCATTACCTACACCGTCCAGACAACGGCCGGCGTCGAGATGCAGCTTCGTCAAATATCGTATGAGCTATGGCGAGAATCAGCCAGCACGCCAACGCGATTTGCCATCATGACCAGTGCGCGTGGATTTGATAACGGCGACGAGGTTACGACGTTCGATCCAATCCCAGCCGACGATGGCTCGTCCGCGGACCCGAGCGACCTCATCGGTTACGACGCCCGACGGACATTTACCGTGGATGCGGGACCGAGTGATTGGACAGCTGAACCGGTCGAGATTCGGCTCTATGGTTGGGGAGCCAACTCATCAAACGGCGGCTTACACCTAACGGGTGCCGCACTTACCGCGTACTTTCGCACGCGTGTAGGCTCATCCGATTCGCTGAAACCGACCGGCATCCTGAGCTTTGATGGTAGCTTCTTTCATGTCGATGGCGCGTTGATCGAAATGGAGCTTGGCGGAACGGACAACAGCAACGCCTTGTCGCCACAATACGATCAGATCAACATTTCCGGCGCAGCGGAGATTCACGGTTCGATCCGCGTTTCTTTGGCCAACGGGTACGAACCAGCAGTCAGCGACGCCTACGATCTTTTTGATTGGACATCAGTAACCGGCGATTTTAGTTCCGTAATGCTGCCAGAGTTGTCCGGAGGCTTGGAATGGGATGCCACATCACTTTCACACGATGGCATGCTTCGAGTCGTTTACGACACGTTGGGTGGCGACTTTGACCAGAATGGCGTCGTCGATGGCATCGACTTCTTGGTTTGGCAGCGAGGTGATTCGCCCAACGGCGGAAACTCATACGACTATCGCGTCTGGCACCACGAATTCGCCGGCAATGGACAGACGATTGCGGTACCAGAACCGGCACTGACGCAGTTGGTTCCGGCAGTTGGCTCGGCGATATGGCTGCTTTTCCGAAAGCGGAACCATTCGTTGTTCTGGCGTCACCGTGACACGAACATGAGTTGCACAGAACAGACGTTGTTGTAATGCCACGCCCCGTTGCAACTCCTTTCAAGGGAGAGCGTTGGGGGGCGGCAGCAGATTGGACGTTGGATGCGCAAGGGATCTTGATTACTATTATTCTTTCACGTTCCCAATCGGTGGGCAACCCCGTCCCCATATCCAGCTAAAACGACCCGTACTGATTCACATGGGCGTAAATCAACGGTGTCAACGCACGGACGTCTTCAAGTTCCATGCGACAGCAATCGACGTCGACGCAATGAAAGCAAGTGAACGATACCAGCATCGTCCGCTCGCGATCGATATAGTCGCCATTGCCGCTCCAGCTAACCACCGCGCGG
>JAGQPD010000458.1 GCA_020426865.1 Planctomycetales bacterium | reverse complement strand
GTTGGTTCTCGAGTTCGCACCCGAAGAATCGGGCAGTGCGAACCTGACTATTCGTCTGACCGACGAGGCAGGCTTGACCGCCGAAAGCGTCTTGCGAGTGAACGTCGCGGCGGTCAATAATCCGCCAGTCGTTTCCCAGCTACTCCAGCCACTGTTCGTCGACGAAGACGCCAACATAAATACCATTTCTCTGGTACAGTATTTTTCCGATAGCGATTCGGTACTTGCCTATCGGGTTGCCGGCATTTCCAATCCGCAGCTGTTTTCCCAAGTCCACGTGAACAGCACGACCGGAAGTTTATCGATCGCGCTGACCCCACAAGCATCCGGCCGCGGCGAAATTACGCTCGCCGCTGTCGACCCCGCCGGCTTGACCGCCACGCAAATTCTGGTCGTCAACGTACTGCCGGTCAACGATCCCCCGACGGCGGTCGGCTGGGGAACCGTGCTGATCGCAGAAGATACAACCCGCTCCGTCAACCTCCGCGACGGTTTCCGCGACGGAGACGATGGCTCGACGGCACTCGCGTTCCAAATCCTCGACAATTCCGCCCCGCTGCTCTTCCGCTCCCTGACCGTCAATCCCGATACCGGCGAGCTGCTGATTCGTCCCGCCCCGAATAACTCGGGCCCCGCGACACTGACGATCCGTGCTACCGACCCCCATGGTAGCTATGTCGATGAAGCCCTGACGATTGTCGTGCAACCCGTCAACGATAGCCCAGTCTCCCTCGATGCCCCTGACGTCGTCGTACCCCGCGGCACCACATCGTCGGTCGTTCAGTTGGCCAACTACTATCACGACGACGATGACCCACTTCTGGAATATCGAGTGATTTCGAATTCGAATTCGCCACTTTTTTCCAAAGTTGTCTTGGGAAAGGCATCCGGACAACTCACACTGACCTATGCCGATAACGCATACGGTTTTGCCGACTTGCGGATCCGCGTGACCGATCCCGCTGGCGCCTACGTGGAAGAGACCATTCGAGTGCGTGTCTTGGGGAGCCCACATCCGGTCGACGGTATCCCTGATATTGAGGTATTCGAAGATGCGGCTCCCACGGAAATCAACTTGCCCAGTGTCTTCCTTGATTTGGAGGACAAGACGCAACCCGTCTCGTTTTCGGTCACGAGCATTACCAATGCACAGCTTTTCACTTCGGTGCTCGTCGACCCTGGCAATGGGACACTGCGTGTGAGTTATGCCCCGAACGCGTCTGGCGAAGCTGACATAACCGTGACGGCCACAGACTCCTCGGGGGCCACTAGCTCCGATACGTTCCGCGTGAGAATCAAACCGGTCAACGACCACCCGACCGCCACGGCGATTCCCACCGTCACCGTTACGGAAGACGCGCCGGCAACCGTCATCAAACTGGCTGAATTCTTCTCCGATATCGAAGACTCGCTACTCAGCTACACGATTCGCAGTGTGGGCGACGCCGACATTCTCGGTTCCGCATACGTGGAAGACGGAACAACCAACCTCGTGATTATCCCGCGTGCCAACGCGTTCGGCTCGACAGTACTAACCGTCCAAGCCGCTGACAGTCAGGGGGCCACGGTAACAGAGACGGTCCATGTCGAGGTTGTATCGGTCAACGATACGCCACAACCCGCAAAAGTCTCTGTTTTGCACCTCATGCAACGCCCAGCCCCCATTACCATCAACTTGCGAGACTTGTTTCGCGATGCCGATCATCCCGTAACCGCTTTGTCGTTCCGTGTGAAGGACGTCATCAATGCGCCACTCATTCAAACCAAGACAATTGATCAGGCAAATGGTACATTGACGCTCATCGTTTCGCCAACACGGTTCGGTTTCGCGGAAATCGTCATCGAGGCAACCGACCCTCAGTCGGGCAAAGGCGACGCCAGACTGATGGTGTTCGTCGAGCAAGACAATTCGGACAACGGCCAGATCGTTGACG
The DNA here is from genome assembly GCA_020426865.1 of Planctomycetales bacterium. Taxonomy (GTDB): domain Bacteria; phylum Planctomycetota; class Planctomycetia; order Pirellulales; family Pirellulaceae; genus JAGQPD01. Next base: position 7,143 of record JAGQPD010000458.1, on the reverse strand, counting down.
ACGTCAGCGCCGGACCGTCGACCGATACGGCAACCGTCGAACTGCGATCAGCGTTTTCGTCAATCGACAACGGCGGGACACTGCGGTATACGCTGCTCTCAAACTCCCAACCGTCCTTGTTCCGATCCGTATCCTTCTACAACAGCACTGGCAAACTGATTCTCGATTTCAAGAACACCGCTGACGGGCAGGCGACTCTCACCGTGTTGGCCACCAACCAGCAGGGCGACACAGCCGTCGTGGCTTTTTCCGTCACCGCTCGGCCAACTTCCGCCGCCCCGCCCGACATCGGTTCTGGATTGCCCCGCGACGGGACACTCGGCGACGCAAATCCTGATATCAATTCGCCCTCGTCGACTCCGCCGACAGACAACGCGACTGCCGATCGACAACGTGCTCTGTTGGAATTTGTGGAATCTCACAGCGACGAACGCCCCAGCAACACGGTGACGATCGTCCCAACGTCGACCACCGTCGGTCAGACGGATCGTCCGGGCTTGCGGTCGAATGTGCATCCCGATGACGACCACGACGAATATGAATCGTCCATGGCCGCGTTGCTTCAACAGATCGCCCCCGAGGCAAACCCATATACCACAATATTGTCCGAGATGACGTCCAGCCGACAGACAGTAACCCGAGGTGACAGCCTGACTTCCGAGGATGCAATGGGCCCATCCTTGTCAGTCCTGGCGACTAGCGCATCGACCAGCGACGGCCGTCGGCATTTGTCGGAATCCATCGCACCGACCGAGGTCACTCCCGATCCCTACCTGGAAGCCGCGACGTCTTCGTCGCTACCCTCCCAATCGACGCCCGACATAGACTCGGCTCAGCCCCAGCCCGCCAATTCTCCATCACCTGCCCCGCTAATGCCAGCTCCTCCCCCGACGGGATCTGCCGAATCGTCCGGTCCCACGTCTGCGGACGATCGAGCCGTTGGCGACCGGGACCCTGCGCCGGACGTCGCCTGACGCCTGACGTCTGACCATCATCCGGCCACTGCAGATTCCCCCAGCTCCGCCGACCGGTTCTTGTGGTCGGCACCGACTTCCGATATAGTTCGGCGCTCTCTATGACGTACCAAATCCACGTATTCTATGGGCGCCATCTACCTGGAGTTCCCTCGCAGTGCACGACAAATTGGCAAATGGCTGGACGATCTCGGACGCCAACGACCTCTACGATCTATCGCGTTGGGGAAATGGCTATTTTTCCATTGGCGCCAACGGCCAGCTGCAAGTCCACCCGTCGCGGAAACTGGACCAGTCCCTCGATTTGAAAGACCTCGTCGACCGACTGCGTGAACGCGGCTTGCAGCTCCCCATCCTGATCCGGTTCAATGGCATCCTGGAAGACCGCGTCCGTGAATTGCACGACGTGTTTGCACGCAAGATCAGCGAGAATGAATACCGTGGTCGGTACTATTGTGTGTATCCAATCAAGGTCAACCAACAACGGCAAGTGGTCGAAGAGATCCTCTCGCACGGTAGTCCCCTTGGATTTGGCCTGGAAGCCGGCAGCAAACCCGAATTGCTGGCGGTCGTCGCCATGACGACGGGCGATACGCCGATCATCTGCAACGGGTTCAAGGACCAAGAGTTTATCGAGATGGCGATGTTGGCCAGCAAGATTGGCCGCAACGTCATTCCGGTGGTCGAGAAGTTTACGGAGTTAGGGCTAATCCTCGAGCAATCCCGTAAGCTGGGTGTGCGGCCACAGATTGGCATGCGCGTAAAACTGGCGGCACGCGGTTCCGGACGCTGGCAGTCCTCCGGCGGATTTCGCTCCAAGTTCGGACTGACCGTCCAAGAAATCCTGGAAGCCGTCAAGGTGCTGGAGAAGCACGATATGTTGGACTGCTTCCGTCTGCTTCATTTTCATCTCGGTAGCCAAATCACGAACATTCGCCACGTAAAAGCCGCACTAAACGAAGCTGCTCGCATTTACGTCGATCTGGCACGACGCAACACCGGACTGACCTATCTGGATGTCGGCGGAGGACTCGGCGTTGATTACGATGGCACGCAGACCAACTTTGAATCCAGCATGAACTATACGTTGGAGGAGTATGCCGCGGATGTGGTATATCAAATCCAATCGGTGTGTGACGACGCCGGGGTACCGCATCCGCATATCGTTTCGGAAAGTGGTCGAGCGGTAGCGGCGTTTCACAGCGTGCTGGTATTCAACGTCCTCGGGGTTGCCGGACAAGGGGATACCGCGGAAATGCCCAAGGAGCTTAAGGACTTGCCGGAAGACCCCGAACAGCCACTGAAGGAACTGATGTGGACACTCCGCGACCTCTCGATGCGAAATCTGCGTGAGAGCTTCCACGATGCCACGCAGTCGCTGGAGACAGCAATGAGCCTTTTCGGTTCGGGGTATCTCACGCTCGAACAACGTTCGCTCGTGGAAAACCTGTTTTTCACCATCTGTCGCCGGATTCAAAAGATGACCGAAGACAATGAAGATGTCCCCGAAGAACTGGAGGGCCTCGACAGCATGCTGTCGGATACATACTTTTGCAACTTTTCGCTATTCCAGTCGATGCCTGATAGCTGGGCGATCAAGCAGCTGTTTCCGGTGATGCCGATCCACCGCTTGAAGGAAGAACCGACTCGTCACGCTGTTTTGGGCGATATCACCTGCGATTCCGACGGCAAGATCGACCGCTTTATTGGCCGCCGTGATGTGAAACGCACCTTGTTGCTGCACCCCTTCGACGGCAGCGACTATATCTTGGGCGCCTTCTTGATTGGCGCTTATCAGGAAATCCTGGGAGACTTGCACAATCTGTTTGGCGATACGAATGCCGTTCACGTTTCACTAAACGACGAGAACCAGGTGGTACTCGAGACGATCATCAAGGGTGAAACAGTGGGACAGGTGCTCGAATATGTGCAATTCAAAGACAAAGATCTCGTCGACCGCCTGCAATCGGCGGTGGAACGGGCCGTTCGAGAGGGTAAAATTGATAATCAAGAAGCAGGACGATTCGTTGAACACTACGAACGTGGCCTGCGCGGATACACGTACCTTGGCGATCAATCAACCTCCGAAACGTAGCCCCCTGTAGGATCAATGAGTGATCAAAACCGAAAACCACATGCCACGCCGTCGTCGCTCCCCACAAAAGCCGCAGCGGTTTTACTCGCTGTCGCGATCATTGCCGCGATCCTGACATGGAATCATCTCCGGCAAGAGCCGGTATCGGACCCGGCCGATCCCTCCGGCCAGACCGCGGGAGCGGCCGCGGCCGGTGGCCGTGAGCAGCTGAACCTCATTCTCGCCGACCAACAACGACTGGACGACACAGTTTGGGCACACGAGCAGGAAGCGACACGGCACGAACTTCCATTTGTTAAACTGTGGGACAAACAGAGACGTGCTCCGCAGCGGATCGTCGAACATCTTCGCGGCCTTGCCGCAGAGACAATTCGATTGGGCGACGCGACCGCTCCGCAGGACTTGGGCGACGGGATCTCGATGTCGACGCTCAGCAAGCAACCACGGACGATGACCTGGCAACAATTCCAGGACTTTGTCACAAACTTCGTCAACGATGGATGGATCGTCGTTCAATCCGAATGGCACCACGAAAGATACGAACCGTCCCCTGACGACCACCCAATCTCGACAATCAATGCGACCATCCACGCGGCGCGCCCATCGTCCGATGGCTGTTGCGTTTCGATCGAGGGCCCGCTTGTCGTGACCTGGTCGGCAACGACGGGAAGTGACGGTACGCCGATTCCTGCAACGATCGATGCCACCGGCTTGAAACTGCTGCGACTCGACGCACCGCCAACCTTCCAGTCCGCCTGGCAACATCCGCTGGAAACAATTCGCCACAGCGAAACCTATCATGACGTATTGGCCAGCGATATCGACAGTGACGGACGGATCGACCTGATCTACCCACATGCCAATACGATGCTACTTAACCAAGGCGACATGCAATTCGCCGCTCAGCGCATATGGCAGCATCCGCCGGACAACATTGCCGATGCACTGATCGCCGATCTCACCGGCGATGCCCATCCCGACCTCGTCTGCACTGCCAGACTCCAGCCGGAACAACACTGGTCGATCTGGCTCTTTGAAGGCCTCGCTAACGGCGAGTTCTCCTCCGAACCGATAGAATTATTGCGAGACACGTCAGTGACTTTAGTATCCCCCGACGCAATGACTGCCGGCGATATCGATCACGACGGAGACGTCGATCTGTTCGTAACGCAATACATGGCCCCCTATCAGGATGGGCGGATGGCGACCCCCTACTACGACGCCAATGACGGCCATCCGTGCTACTTGCTCATCAACGACGGCACCGGCTCATTACGCGACGGCACCGCCGCGAGCGGCCTTCCGGAAACAAAACGTAAACGGCGAACATACCGCAGCTCCTTCGTCGATCTGGATGGCAACCATACACTCGACTTGCTCGTTACGAGCGACTTTTCCGGAGTCGATGCCTACGCCAACGATGGCCACGGAAAGTTCACCGATCGCACCGCACAATGGTTCGACGAACGTGCTAATTTCGGCATGTCACACTGCCTGGCCGATTTCAATACCGATGGATACCTGGATCTCTATGTCACCGGTATGGCGTCCACAACGGCTCGCAGATTGGAAGCTCTCCAATTAGGGCGCGAGGATTTTCCGAAACACCAGGCAATGCGACCTCGTATGGGTTACGGAAATCGCTTGTACTACGGCGAACCTGGCCCGCGCTATCAACAACGTCCTACCGGAAACGGCGCCGTCCGCTCCGGATGGTCCTGGGGCTGCACCGCCCTGGATGTGGAAAACGACGGCGATCAGGATATCTATGTCGCCAATGGACACCGCAGTGGCGACTCCGCACTCGACTATTGCACCCGCTTCTGGTGTCACGATATCTATGCCGATCCCTCATCCCAACAAGGCCTGGAAGAATTGTTCCAACTCAACGGGAGCTATATCGGCAACAAAATCTCTTGGAACGGCTACGAAAAAAATCGCCTATTCCTCAACCGCGGCGAGGAGGGCTTTACCAACGCCTCGTTTCTCATGGGCGTCGCCATCGAAGCCGACTCACGGTCCGTGTTGGCCGAAGACCTCAATAACGATGGCCAAGTCGATCTGCTCGTCGGCTGGGCCGATCGCTCCCCCGATGGCCCACCCCGCTTGATCCTTCAAGCGTTTCGCAATGACTACCCCCATCCCGGACATTGGATCGGTGTCCGCCTGGCCAACGGACCAGCCGCTAATTGCCTCGGCACCAAAGTCACCGTGCATACCGCCGACCAGTCCGCCACCTCCGTCATCACCACCGGCGATTCATTCGGTGCCCAACACTCCGCCACCTGCCACTTCGGGCTCGGAACCCAATCCGCCGTCACCTCCCTCACCATCACCTGGCCCGACGGCTCGTCCCAACACATCGACCAACCCGCCATCGACCAATATCACATTGTTACCAAATAGCACACACGAGTACACTATTCTTGCATTTTCAGTGGCAGGTCCAGGCGGTTGCCGTCGCGGAGCACAGTGAAGGGCACTTCGTCACCCGCCTGATGCTGGCGGATCAATCGAGCAAACAGGTCCGATTCACGCTGGACCGTCGTATCGCCGTCGACGGCCACAAGGACGTCACCTTGCTGAAAACCCGAATTCTTCGCCAACGCGTGGGCACCATATTGTCCCAGGTGCTCGACGCGCAAACCCATGGCGTTGTCGTCCAGGCCCAGTTCGCGGCGCTGCTCGTCGTCCAGCTCCTGCAGTTTCATGCCTCCCGTTGTCATCCGCCGCAACGACCAGGAAGTGGCACGCCAAGAGATATCGCCCCGCTCCCGCCAACCGTCGGCAAGGGCCAGCTGCAACACCCGTTCCTGCTCGCCCCGTCGTACGACAGTGCGAATGGAATTCGAGCTCGAGGCGTGGTGCAGGACCCACTGCAGATCCGCAATCGAAAGCACCGGTTGGTCGTCAAACGTCGTAATTCGATCGCCCACTTGAAACCCAGCTTTCTCGGCCGCCGAACCGGGCACCACCCCCTTGACAGTGGCGCATGTTTTAGGGTCGATGATCAATCCCAGAGTCTTGGGATGCGGATACGAAAAAAGAATGTCCGTCGGAATGGGCTCGTGTTTGCGCCAGTAATCATCGCGGATCGCCTCCCCCAACTGATGGCAATGGATGCAACTCTTGGCAACCTCTCCGTCGTAATTGAGCCGGTCTGTGTAGCGGCCCTTGAGCAACGGATATTCTTCTGGAACAGTAAAGGCGGGCGCGACTCGAGTTTGCTTGCCGGCCAGTTGCTTGGCGTTATCCGGATACGCTCGATGGAGCGTCAACGCCTCGTCCAGGGCGTAAGAAAAACCCTCAAGCGCGACATCATCTTCCGATTCGGTCTGATGGGACCGGGTACCGTATCGTCCGTAGATCGTATTGTCGCCGTTCATGAAGAACGCCGCAAACGACTGATCGTAATCGTATTGAAACAGCTGCAAATCCAGACCATTGGCCTGCACAATTCGCACGCAAATGAATTCGCTCAACTGCTTCTGCACCAGCGGGTCGCGGTCAACGATCTCGCTGTCCAACTGCGCACAGGCCTCACATGGTATACAGCGAATGACCACCAACATCGGCTTGCCGGTCAAGCGAGCCTGCCGTCGTGCCACGTCCAAATCGTTGTAGATCCAATGCCCATCGGCGACCACATTCTGAAGATCTTCGCGGACCAACGTGTCACGTGTCTTGCGCTCCTGCGCAATCAACAAGCGGCCCCCCCCTACCAAGAATTGGAACAACCCGACCACCGCCACTGACACAACTATGGCACTGCAGATTCTTGTGAACATCGTTTCCTCTCTCTCCATCGTATTACATCCACCAAACGGAAAACTTCACTGCTTCACTTCACTGCTTCACTTCACGCTTTCGCTCCACCCGCTTCGCCGAGCATGTGGTCGATTCAAATGAAACATCTTCGAGTCCTTGGATCGTAGCGAAGGGTGATTGTGTTTGTGATCTGATTGTGTTTGTGATTATTGAGAAGCGAACATCAGACAGTGGACTGTCGGACGACTGTCGGACGACTGCGGACGGCCGTTGTACTTTTACGGCTGGGGACAGCCGTGGAACATT
>JAGQPD010000457.1 GCA_020426865.1 Planctomycetales bacterium | reverse complement strand
GCCCCCTTCGTCTAGTGGCCCAGGACATCGGATTCTCAGTCCGAAGACAGGGGTTCGACTCCCCTAGGGGGTATTTCTAATACTCAAGAAGATCGCAGAATCTCGCGATTGGAACGCTAAACCAGCACAATGTAGCTATTGTCGTGGGAATCGCTCGGATCCAATCGCCATCGTCACTACGAGATGACTGCCGCGTTTTTCTTGTTGCCCGCCACGCCCCTTCTTGCGTGCATAACAATCGTCGCGAATGCCATCGTCAACACAGCGTCCAGCAACAATCGTTCGGGTACGACGACGTCGACAAGCCGCAACGGGACGTCGTGTGGATGATAAGGCACTTGTATTCAACGCATGGGCGAAACGCCCTGGCGTCGGCTCGACGAAATGGGGGCCGTGAACCACTACCGCTGCTGAATCATTCACTCCGAACACCCGGCGGAAATCCGCTGGGCATGTTTAATCGATGCATCGCATTGCGGTTACAACAAGAGCGAAAACTGCCACACCGAACAGATTCCAATCCGTCGCCACACGAAGTACGCGAAAACCTCCTGTCATGACCATCCGTGATACTATCTTTTTCGCCGGTCTAGGCCAATTGTGTTTGGCCGCCGCAAGCTTGGCAATTCCGCGCGTGTTGCGTTGGGGCGAAGATCTTGCTCAACTTCGTCCGCTGACTCGGCAGGTCTTCTGGACTTACGCGGCATATATCTGGGGCACGAATCTGTTCTTTGGAATCGTTTCAATCGTCATGCCGGATGAACTGGCCAATCATAGCCACCTGTCGACTGCATTGTGCACCTTTATCACTTTGTACTGGTTCGCTCGCGTAGTGATTCAATTCACCTACTTCGACCGCAGCGAGGCGCCCGCTGGAAAACTGTTAGTCGTCGCCGAATGGGTGCTCGTCGCCCTGTTTGTCGCGTTCACCGCAGTTTACGGCTGTGCGGCGTGGTACAATTTCGGAGCCTTGGCGTGAATGCTTACCTTCCCAACAATACCTGGCCACTATCGATGGTGGTCGCTATCCTCGCATTCGCCACGATCACGGGCTATTTCGTCGCTCAAATGCCATCCTTGCGTGTTTCGCGGTGGACCGCGTGGTCGATGGTTGTGTACGGAGTCATACTGGCCGAGCAGACAACTGGACAACAACCTGCCGGTTTTCGGATGTTGGCGATTATCGCTGTTCTGCTGCTGACGATGAAGGTTGTGGTGACAACCGAGGTTTATCACGCAAACAAGGGAAAGCTGACATTCTGGCAATGGCTATCGTTCGCCTGTCTTTGGGTAGGTATGCGACCGGCGATTTTCCGTAACGTTCCTGGCCCACCCCGAACGGAGGTAGGAGCATACATGTGGCGCGGCTTCAAGAATATCGCGATTGGAATATTTCTCGCCCTATCAGCTCGCTACCTGTGGCTCGCCTTCACAGACGGTCCGACGACAATACGGCGGATCTTGCCAACGATCCTGTTGTTGCCTGGTATCAGCCTGATACTCCACTTCGGAATCTTTAATCTCTTAACGGCATGGTGGCGCTGGATGGGCGCCCAGTGCGACACGATATTTCGCGAACCATTGCAATCGATCAGCCTTGTTGAATTCTGGGGCCGACGCTGGAATCTTGCTTTTTCGGAAATGACGACATTGGCCGTACATCGCCCGCTGCGTGGCACTTGGGGTCACACGACTGCCACCTTGATGTCATTTACATTCTCTGGCTTGTTACATGAACTGGCAATAAGCTTGCCAGTCCGTGCGGGTTTTGGTGGTCCGATGCTGTATTTTCTTGTACACGGGATCGGAATGTCGCTCGAAACGCGTTGGTCGACACTCTCGACGCTGATCCAACGGCATCCCCATCTCGGTCGCCTCTGGACGTTTCTCTGGATCGTACTGCCTTTGCCGATTCTTTTCCATCGACCGTTTCTGGCCGGATGTGTTTGGCCATTGGTAGGGCTTGACTATTAACGACAGTCGTGTCCAACCAAGAAATTAGGGTACGTCGTTTTTGCCGCCACTCCCAGATCTTCACCTGTGAGGGCCTGGGGGGTCCAATCGCTCGGACGCACTGAACTCTCTCGCTAGTTGTCGATGGACAACAACGAGTGCGAGCAGTTAATGAAGCAAGTCGCAATCGGACGCAAGAACTGGCTGTTCGCAGGCAGTGTTGTCGGCGGCGAACGAAACGGCCGCTTCCTGACATTGATCTGTAGTGCGCATCGCAATGACTTGGATGTGTATGCCTACGTCAACGACATCTTGACCCGATTGCTCGCTGGCGAGACGAACTACGAGTCGATGTTGCCATGGCATTGGGGGCTGAAAGCCATCCGGAGAGCATCCGCCAATATCGAAAGCAGGAACGTCGCCAGCGCGTGGAACGCACCAAGCGACGGATTCGCAGGAAGCTCTTGGAAAGGCGAAAGAAGAAGTAGCCGGCACCGGCACAGCGCGGCGCATGCGAGTCGCGCCGCCCCCCGCCTCGCACTCGTTGCGATACACGCTCGACCACACCCGATTGCCGAAAAACCGCTTCTACCGCTGTTGGGCGCATACACATGGATTCCCAGCGACAACCCGCAATACCTCGAACCATACAGTATTGGTCGGCATTAGCACGACAGGGTCGATCAAAGCAGGACCATGCGCATGTTTTGGACAAACCTTCGCAACCGACTGGCCACCGGAGATCGTTGGCTGACGTCACGTTTGGTTTCCGGCGACACGAGTACTGTGAAGACTGCAGGGGATTCAACGGGTGTATCGGTGCGCTGCTGATCGCCGCACGGATTGACTAGTTCCACCTGTTGGCGATCGCAATCGGCCATCAAGCGGTCGAGCGGACTGGTGACCTGGATGTCATCGCGGATCAAGACGTGCAAGTACATCATAGTAGTTTTCACGTCGCTGTGCCCTAATAACTCCTGGACGGTGCGGATATCGACGTGGTCGAGCAGCAAGTGGGTGGCGAACGAATGACGAAAGGTGTGCGACGTGACCGGCTTGCCGAGCTTCCGCAGGTTGCGTCGCATCTGCTGAATGACATCCGGTTCGCGCGGATTGATTTTCCC
>JAGQPD010000456.1 GCA_020426865.1 Planctomycetales bacterium | reverse complement strand
GGCAGAAGCTCGGCGCAACTGTGGGCACTTCCAGCGGATGATTCAGGCACTGCCAACGTGGCTGCGATCGCAAATGTTGCGAGACGAACTGCAGCAGCTGAATGTCCCTGCCGAGTTGCGGGGGGACCAGTGTCACGAAGTTGCGGATCGCCTGCGAAGGCTACAAGAATTGCAGCAGTCGTTGGCACGTGCGGAAGCAGAATGCAGCGAAATTGACACGCGGCGTTCGGCACTCGAACGCCGTCCGGAATGTCTGGATGCCGAACCGCTCGTGCAGTGGATGATGCAGCAGGTTGCCCGGATGCACGGTTTGCGCGATGAGCTGCCAAGACTGCGGCAGCAAATCGAAGCGACTGACCGTGAGTTGTTGGAACAGGTTCGGCATTTGCAGCCTGATTGGGGGCCGGAGAAGCTCGACGCATTCGCGGCTACTCTGCCACAGACCGCCGCATTCGAATCCTTGCAGACGCAATGGCAACGCTTGGAACGGCAACGGTCGGAACTGCAACTGCGGCTGCCACGCGTGGAAGCGGAATGCCAGCGTTTGGAAGAACGGCTGTCCCAACTGGCAAATCCGGGGGAAGTGACCATCACGCAGTTCGAGGAAGTCTTGGCCGGACAAGGGCAATTTCTTGCCGATGTTGCGGTTCGGGACGAAGCTGCTTCGCAGCTGCAAAAGCTGGACGCCGAGATTACACGGACATTGTCGCGGTTGGAAAAGCATGTGCGAGCTCGATTCAGCGATCCGGACGCCGTGCCGATTCCTCCGCTGGAGGCGTCACTCCATCAATTCAAGCAGCAATTTCAAGAGCTGCAGCAACAGACAACGCGTCATCAAGACCGCGACGACCAGCTACGCAATGAATTGGAGGGGCGCGAAGCCGAATTGAAACAATTGGACGCCAGCACATCGGTTCCTGATCGGGAAGAGTTGGAGCGGGTGCGGGCGATTCGCGATGTGGGATGGCAACTGATCCGAAGCAAGTACGTTCGCCGCAAAAACGTTGATGATGAAATTGAACGTTGGTTGGAGGGAGTCGATCGAAATCTGGTAGATCAGTTCGAACAACGGCTGCACGCTGCCGACCGAATGGCCGATCGGCGACAGGAGCATGCCGAAGTGGTCGCGCGTCGGGACCAGCTGTTTAGTGAGGTTGAGCAATTGCGCCGACAGTTGGGCAAGTGGGAAATTCGTGGTGATGAATTGCAGCAGCAACTGGTCGCGCTGCAGTCCGAGTGGCGGGACTTGTGGAGCACCTGCGGCGTAACTCCACTATCGCCGCCGGAGATGCTCGATTGGTTGCGAGTTTATTCCGAGTTGCTCGATCTATCCGAGGAACGTCGTAATCAACAAAAACGGCATCGTGATGCGTGCGATCGGTTGGGTGACTTGGAGGACGACCTGCGGGGTTGTATTCCGCTCAAATTGCCGGTTTCCAAGTTGTTTGGCGAAGCTCAGAAGAAACTGGATCAATTGCGAGATAACTTGTCGCAGCGGGTTGCGATAGAAGAGCAGTTACAGCGACAGCAGGTTGAGTTTCAGCAATTGCAGTTGGAACAGCAACAGTATCGTGCGGAGGTGGAAGCTTGGAGTGGCACATGGCAAGGCTGGTTGGAATCGGTCGGTTTTCCGCCGGGATGGGGTGTCGAGACGGTCGAGAAAGTGTTGCGTGTCGCCGCTCGTGCACAGGAAATGCGCCTGCTCAACCGTCAGCGTGGCGAACAGTCCGCGGCGATGGCTGCCGAGATTCAACGTTTCGAATCGCAAGTTACTGAACTGGCTTTGCGATGGGGAACGGTCAGCGACGGGGTCGCTGAGGATCAGGTCGTGCGGATGGGACGAATCCTTGATGCGGCCCGCGAAGCCGAAGCAATGGAAAAGGAACTCTCTTCCTCACAGACACAGCTGCACGCGACAATTGCTGCTGCGCGAAGCGAAATGCAGGTTCTTCAGGCCGCGGTCGCCAGGTGGTACGATTGCTGTCGCGTGGAGAATGACGCACAGTTGGTATTGGTTCTGCAGGATGCATTGAAACGCGATCAGTTGCGTGAGCAGATGGAACAGCAACTGGCGCAGGTCCATGCTGTTTGTGGTACAGAAGACCGACAGGCATTCTGTACGGAACTGGCCACCGCCGATGTCGATTCCCTCGAGCAACGGCAAATGCTGGCGCAGACGCACTTGGATCAATTGGAGGTGGAATACGCGGAGTCGATCAAGCGTGAAGCAGTGCTGCAAAAACAGCTTGACGAGATGGGACGGGCCGAGGAGGCAACCGCCCTTCAAATGGAACTCGAAGAACATCGTGCCCGTTTGTCAGTGGCCGTGGACCAATGGGCTCCATTCGTGTTGGCGGAATCGCTATTGCGATCGGGGTTAGAGCGTTTTGAACGCGAGCACCAGCCATATCTGCTCGGCGAAGCGCAGCGATTGCTGGCGCGAATCACCGACGGCAGGTACGTGGAGCTCAGAGCGAAACTCGATGAGCAGGGAACTCTATTGGTTCGTGAGGAGAACGGACAGTGGAAGGAACCGACTCAGCTGAGCCGTGGTACTCGCGAGCAGTTGTATTTGGCAATTCGGTTGGCGTACGTTCAACATTACCGTCAGCATGCCGAATCTCTGCCATTGGTGCTGGACGATATCCTGGTAAATTTTGATGATCGACGCGCGGAGAATACGCTCGATGCTCTGATCGAGCTGGCTGAACACCAGCAGATATTGTTCCTAACGTGCCACGAGAAGATGGTGGAGCGAGTTTGTCAGCGGTGCGGTGATGTCGCGCCGATCGATCTGGCCACGGGCGTACGATACGCGGGGCAGGGAATGCTCTCGGGAAACACGTGGATTCCACATGGCCAGTAGGTCCCAGCAGCAACAGCGGCCAGCAACGTCGGTATTTGTCTATGGGACGCTGAAACGCGGGCAATGTCGCGAACGTTGTTGGCCACGCCGTCCTACACGTATCGAGTTGGCCACGATCGTTGGCCAGCTGTACGATTTAGGGCACTATCCGGCTTGGATTCCCGGTGAAGGCCGAGTCGAAGGGGAGCTGTGGTCATTCCACGAGGCGGACTTGCCGGCGACGCTCAGAGAGCTCGACGCGATCGAAGGATATGCCCAGAAGCCGACCGATTTGTATCGCCGAGTCGTTATCGAATGTACGACATTTAGCGGGGAGGAGGCGTGGGCATTTACGTATCAATACATCCGAACCGGGCGTCTGGACGACCGATTGCAAATTCCCCCCGATTCGAACGGGCTGGCTCGGTGGCCGGTGATGTGAGGCCGTCTTCGGTAGTCTAGGTAAGATATTCCGCCTCTAGCGGATGGGCATAAGTTCCGTGGACTGTGTGGCCGATGATGCTACCACTGAGACAATTCCTACCATTTGTCGTCCCACCTTCAACCTTGGATGAGACAGCCTCATGCCCGACCGCATCGGCATTGAACGTATCCGCGGAATGGTACGTGACACCTTTCGTACGATGGGCAACGACGACGACGTCATGTGGCGCGAGACCTTGCTGATCCGTGAAGGGACGTTTTGTGGTCATCGTTTTCAATTGGGCGACCTACAAGCCGTTTGGTTTGTGGAGGAAGACCAAATCAAATTCTACGGTGAAGACGGGACGATCGACCAGGTTTGCAAGCCATCCGAGGAGTTGTTGTCCGACGCGATGCCGCAACGAAAAGCTGCCTGATTTGGCTCGCTACTGCGCCACCTCCGCAGGCATGGTTGTTGCCTAAGACGTGAGGAAGTTCTGGGAAATGCTAAAACTCATCGTCCCGCGCATCGCCTGGGTCGATTTGCCGCCCATGATTCTCGTATCGCTCGCTGGCGCTGCCGTTGCTCCGCGAACTGAATGTCACGGATACGTGGTCGTTTGTTCGAGTGGCCTACGTTCACAACGCGGGCTACCTCGGCGGGTGCGTCGGACTTGTGTTGGCATTGTTGTTGATCAAGCCACGTACTGGCGAAGCAATATGAGCTGGTGCCCATGGATTGCGGGAAGTCAGCCGGCGGTCCGCTCGTTAAGAGGGGACCGCCGGCCCACGTTTTTCGGGTCTCTATTTACTTTTTCAGAGTCGGCTCCAGTCGCAGTTCGAATTGAACCTTCATCTCCTGCATCTGGCGCTCGAAGTCGCGATCCATTTCTGTAATCTGCCGCTCAAGTTCCTGCCGACGGTGTTGCAGTTCCATTTCAACCTGCCGTACCTCCATGTGCCGGGCCTTCAATTGCAGTTCGCGTTCTTTGTGAGCGATTTCCCGTTCTGCGGCCACGGTTGCCTGAGCCAGTTCGTTGGCTGCTACGGCAGCCTGCATCGCCTCCAGCTCTTCGATACTAATGTTGCCTTGCTTGTGGAGCTCCGTCATCCGCTGTAATTTGGCTGCCAACTGCTTGCCACTCTCCGACAGTTGCGCCTGCTCGTTCTTAACCTGCAAGTCGGCTTTTTGTAGCTGAAGTTCTGCCAATTGAAGCTCGACCTCTGCCCGTGATCGCTGCTGTTCCGCTGTTATTTCCAGCATCTTCATTTCCTCGGCCAACTGCTCCTTGCGGTGCTTGAATTCAGTTTTACGCTGTGTGAGCGATTCTTGAAGGCTCTTCTTGGCGGCATTCTGGGCCCGTTCGGCATCCGCCTTTACTTTTTCCATTCTCTCGTTTCCCTGGAACCGAATGATGACGTTTTCCGGAGTCGGTTCGCTCGTGGCCACGCGATTTTTTTCCAGCGGTTCGACACGTGGTCCCGCCAACTTCCGCTCCAAATTGTCCATGCGACGTGCTTGCCGGTCCAATTGCATTTCAATGCGTTCAAGTCGCTCCATCAACCGAGCAAACATGTCGGCGTCCCGCGGCCTGTCGCGTTCAAAGTCGCCGTCCCGCGGTCGGTCTCGGTCGCGCGCACGGTCTCCGTCACGTTCGCGGTCTCCTTCACGCTGAGCGAGGATCGCTTGGAATGTGAGGTCCAACGAGTCATCGTCATCGGCCGACTGGGCGATCGCATCGAGTTCATCGGTGATTGCTTCCTCAATCGCGGCTTCTGCAGCGATTGCCTCGGCGATGATCGCTTCTTCTGCGATCCGCTCAATCTGCTCGTGGCCGCCGTCATCGGCAACGACCCTGGCAGCCGGTGCGGCTAGGTAATTCCAGGCCAGGGCGATTACGAGTAGCCCTCCCCACGGCCACCAGGCCCAATCGGATCGCGCCGCTTCGATCCCTAATACATACTGAACGCGGTCGAGTAGCTTCATCGAATTTCCTCCCATCGCGACAGCCGTCGCAGAATCACGCCAGGGGGCCCGCTGCTCCCCAGCTAAATAGTGAAGTGTGCAGGCATATATATGTGTATTGTTGATGGCGTTGGCGGCCAGGCGGTCGCAGCATTTCTCCCGTTCGTGGCGGACATCGGCTGCGATCCACCAGACGACCGGATGAAAAAACAGCAATGACTGGGCCACGTTCTGGCAAAGATTGGCCCACAAGTCATGGCGGCGAATATGAGCCAACTCGTGCGCGATCACCGCTTCGAGCATCTCCGGTGTCAAATCGGAAAGCCACGATGTTGGCAGTAAGACCATGGGACGCAAAAGCCCTGACGCAATCGCACATCCTGCTTGGCTGCTGGCCGCCACCAAGACCTGCGCCCGCAATTTCATGGCGCCGCACAACTGTGTGGCTCGGGCTTCCATCTCCGGAGAAAGCGCAACCCGATGTTGCCGAAGCCAGTGCAAGTACGCGTGCCCGGCGGCGTAGCGAAGCCATGACGCAACCAGCCCCGCGCACCATCCCAAGAAGACCCATGGGCGGGGGGAGGGGAGCCAATGCACTAGCACGAATCGTGGCACTTCCGCCGTTTCCGGCGGATTGTCGAATGACAGTCTGCGTTCAGCGACGTCGCGCGCCCGTGTTCCACCGGCGTCAATTCCGCCCCCGGCAGTGCGGTCTGCGGCAGTGCGGTCCGCGGTGGTCGTCGCTCGTTGTCGTGAGTCGACGGCAATTGGCGTCGGAAGTGCATCTGAATCGTCGAGTCGTACCAGTGAGGCGGCCCGAGTCGCATTGTCATCGCCATGACTGATCGTATCGGACGCGGTGCGCACAAACGAATCGCTGATGGTAATGTCTGAGTCGTTCTTGCCTATCTCGCGATTGTCTCCAAGGAGCCCGATCCCAAACGCGTTGATCAGTGGCAAGCCTGCCGCGAGCAGCAGACAGGACATTCCCCACGCATAACGTCGTTCCGCGTGTTCACGTTCGATGCACAACCGGCCGATGGAGTACATGCACCCCACGACGAACACTTGCCAGGTAGCATGGAGCAAGCTGATGGCCCAGAGTTGCGACCAAGGATGAAGAGCCAATTCCCATAGTTCTCGCGGTACCACCGTTGGTGTTTCCGTAATGGTCATGTTGAGATTCCGTGGTACCGAATGTGGACAGGAAAAATACTTTGACAGAACCGTACCTAGAGCAATACGACAACGGCGATCAGCCGCCGTCGTCTTTGCCCGCCAGATAGCCGTCAATGGCCTGACGAATCTCCCGCAACTCGTCTTTCGTCGGTTGGTTATGATCGAGCATATGTGCGACCAGGGCACTGGTGGAACCAGCGAAGGCTCGTCGACACAGGTCGTGAACCATCTGAGTAAGCGTTTTCTGTCGCTCAACGTTGGCGATGTAGAGAAACGCACGCCCCTGCGGCTGTCGCTTGACCAACCGCTTGTCGACCATCAAGTTCAATAGGCTCATCACTGACGTGTACGCTCGGCCTTTGCGAGTCGCCTCGAGGGCCTCCATCACTTCGCGTACGGTACTGGGGCCTCGCTGCCACAGCACTTGCAGCGCCTCCAATTCCGCCGGAGTGGGATGTTCCAGTTTTGTCCGCGCCATCAATCGTTTCCTCAACGCCACCCGCCAACGACCCCGTACCCTCCGTGCCCCGTAATCGCCCGCATCCCAACAAGCAACCGAATTGATTCTACTGATTTATCAGTAGATGTCAACGGTAAAATCAGTAGACGGCGTTCACAGGTTTTTCAAGCGTGAAGACCAACGAAGAGGCTGGGAATGGCCCTGCAATTTAGGCCCTTCGCTGTTTTGCGTCAGCCACACCGGCAAGACTAAGTCGATCTGACTGACTTCTGAGGGCTCCGTACCGATGAAGCTCACGATCGTGGTCGGCGTCAACTTTGACATTTCCTTTAACGACAATTACGTAAGCGCCCAACAGCGGTAGAGGCGGTTTTTCGGCAGTCGGGTGCGGTCGAGGGGTGTATCGCAACGAGTGCGAGGCGGGGAGCGGCGTGACTCTTGCGCCGCGCTGTGCCGGTGCCGGCTACTTTTGCTTTCGGCTTTCCAAGAGCTTCCTGCGAATCCGTCGCTTGTTGCGTTCCACGTCTTTGCGTTCGACGCGCTGGCGACGTTCCTGCTGGCGATATTGGCGGATGCTCTCCGGATGGCTCTCAGCCCAACGCCATGGCAACATCGACTCGTAGTTCGTCTCGCCAGCGAGTAATCGGGTCAAGGTGTCGTTGACGTAAGCATACACATCCAAGTCATTGCGATGCGCACTACTGACCAACGTCAGGAAGCCGGCGTTTCGTTCGCCGCCGACAACACTGCCTGCGAAAAGCCAGTCCTTGCGTCCGATTGCGACTTGCTTCATTAGCTGCTCGCACTCGTTGTTGCCCATCGACAACTTAGGATCTTCGAGATATCGAGTCAGCTCGGTCCAGTGATTGCGCAGGTAATTCAATGCCTTCCGCGCACTCACCCTGACTCGAGTATCAGACCCCCTCGAGTATCAGACACCCTGCTTTGAGTATTTTCTCCAGTTGCTCGGCTTGGTCGAGGGATCCATTCTGTTCCGGGTGTCGCGGA
>JAGQPD010000455.1 GCA_020426865.1 Planctomycetales bacterium | reverse complement strand
CGTCGGGAAGGCACTCGAAGAACAGGCCCTCGGCGCGAAGAGACACAACGTCGTCGCGCAAGCGTTCGTAGAGTGCCGCACCGATGCCCCGTCCCGTGAGTTGTCGGCCGGCCGCGATGTAATCGAGGTAGCAGAAATGAAGTTCCGGCTCGTGGAGGACGATTGCGAAGCCGAGTACTTGATGCTTCGTGTTTTCCGCGACGTAAACGATGGTCCGAAATCGTTTGCGAAAAGGGTTTTGCAGCGACTCCGGTAGCCGCTCTACGTCGTCCTTCGGTGCCGACGGGAATTGTTCCACAAAGATGCGTGTGACTTCTTGCAGCGCCACTCGATTGATTGGCAGAATATTGTCATAGATGCGACGGATGCGAAACATGGTGAGATCCAGGGTTATCTGTGTTGAGCTGACGCTGGAGAACCGTTGGAGGGCGTGCCTCGACAAAGCCCACCCACCAGGATTCGTTCGATTGCCCGTTCGAACGGGAGCTCGGCTTGCTGCAATGCCGCGGCAAAACCTGCATCAGGCGAAAGGCACGGGTTGGCGTTGACCTCTAAGATGTAGGGCTGACCCTTGGTATCAATGCGAAAGTCAACGCGCGCATACCCCGACAATCCGAACAGGCGCCAGCAAGCCTCGGTTAGCGTACGCAGTTGAGCGAGCAAGGTTTGATCGCTTTCAGCGAAATCAAAACGGCGTGGCGTCAGTTGGTACTCGGCAGAACCGGCATTCCACTTGGCCTCGTAGCCGACGATTTGCGGCTTACCGGCAGGAAACATCGAAAAGTCAATCTCGGCAGGCGGTAATACGTCACAGCTCGGGCGACCGTCCGCCCCCTGCAACGCCGATAAATTGAATTCGCGGCCAGCCACGAACGCTTCCAACATCATCTCGTGCTCCACATGACCCGACCGTTCGCGAAACCACGCGTCGCAAGCTTCCTCAGACGTAACCTCGGTGACCGCGTCGTCGTCAATACCGACCGAAGCATGTTCCCAGACGGACTTGCAGATGACCCGATCGGGGACACGACCTCCCGGTTCCAGATGCCATCCCACGCCCGGTTCGTACCAATCGGCTGTCGGAAGGCCGACCAGCCGCATTTGATCTTTTGCCATCAGTTTGCTGCCGCTGGAGAGGATCGCTCGCGTGCCGGCGCCGGTAAAGGGGATGCGTCTCGCCTCCAGCAGCATCGTCACGAGCGCCATCAAACGATCGGATCCCCCAAGGTTTTCCACGAGGTTGAACACGATATCGGCCCGCAGGTCGGCAAGTTGCCTGTCCAGCGAAGACAAGTCGAGTGAACACTCTAGCCGCGAAACGCGATGTCCAAGTTGCGTCAATGCGTCGGCCACGGCTTCCCGTTGCACGTGGACGTCGACGTCGTGTGCGGCCAACTCCGAAACAACTTGATTACAGAGTATAGCGACGTGCATGCGACACACAGCGCTCCGCCGCGGAGGCGACGATCTTGGCGATCAATTCTCGGTACGACCATCCCAGTGCCGTCGCCAACATCGGCAGATCGGAATGCGACGGGTGCAACCCAGCCAGCGGGTTGGCCTCCAGAAACTGCGGCTGTCCCAGGGTATTGGAACGCAGGTCGATGCGGCCTCCATCGCGGCACCCGAGAGTCTGCCATGCCAACAGCGCGAAGCGTTCCGCGGCCGCAACCTCCGCATCGCGGTCCGGCTTCACCAGACGATACTCCACCAGCGATTCACAACGTTCCTTGTTTTCATAAGAGTAGACATCGGGTTCCGCCTGATCGCGTAGCACAATTTCCAACGTTCCCAATACGGTGGCCTGTTTGCCTGTCCCAAGTACCCCAACGGTAAACTCCCGCCCCGGTAGGAATTGCTCGATCAATACCGGTTGGGAGAACCGCTTTAGCAACTGCTCGCACTGGTCGGCTAGTTCGCATACGGAATTCACTCGCGATTGCGGCGTAACTCCCTTGCCGGTACCTTCGGCGACCGGCTTGGCGAATGCGGGAAATTCCCAGTCGGCATCGCGAATCGTGTCGAGCTCGTCCTGATCGTGAATAACACAAAAACGTGGAGTGGGGACACCGGCCTGTTCCACGATCGTTTTGGTTAGGGCCTTTTGTAAACAAAGCGACATCACCAGCGGATCGGCGAACGTATAAGCAATATCGTAGGCTTCCAGGATCGCCGGTACCTGCGCTTCACGCCCTGGACCGTGGAGCCCTTCGCAGATATTGAATACCAAGTCCCACGGTTGGCTTCCGTCCGGCCAGCTTGCCAACTGCTGGACCAATTGTCGCGCATTTCCAATTCGTTGCACTGTATGACCGATAGATGTTAATGCGTCCTCGATCGCGTCGATCGTGTCGGGACGGTCGAACTCGGCCGTCTCCTCCTCGCTGTAACCGGCCGCGAGGTATTCGTTTCTCAAGTCGTAAGTAAAACCAATTCGCATCTGCGAGCCTCAATCGGCGTGGACGGTTTCTAGCAACAATTCGTCGTACAATTGACGCCGCCAACGCTGGGCGTCCGACAAGTTCATTCCCAAAGCTTCGATCAATCGCTCCCCTTCTCGCAGCAATATGAGCGGGCACCCGTGTGCGAGCTCATCGGCGATTCCGTCAGACGTGTAGTCGTACGGATAGAGCCGACAGACAAGGGGGCGGGTCTCTAGCGGCAGTGCACAACCAGTTGGGCCGAGGAAGGTGCAATCGCCGTTCGACCTCCTTCGCAAGACGCGGCGGGTACCATCTGGGCGAAAAACATGATCGCGCCAGACGGGGTCGTCGTCCTGGTCGGCATACTCCGGATTGTCCGGGTGACGAAATTCCACGAAGTCCTCGCGATTGACGAAGCGACTGATTCGCTGCACGTCCCCCAACGTCGTAAAGATCTCCGATCGTTGGCAGCAGGTTTGCGTATGGCGCGCACACCTTACACACAAGAATTCTTCGTCGCTCATGGCATCTCTCCGTGATTAGGTACCAAGGGTACCCGACGGTGCTTGGAGCGGGTCGGGATAGCGATAGGTGTTTCCCTCATAATTGCGGATCAAGAGGAAATCACCATCACGTCCGGCCACGTAGTCCGGTTGCAGCGGGATCTTCCCGCCCCCACCGGGTGCATCAATGACGTAGGTCGGAACGGCATAGCCTGTCGTATGCCCGCGAAGCCCTTCAATTATCTCCAATCCTCGTGACACCGGCGTGCGGAAGTGTGCCGATCCGCTAATGGGATCGCATTGATACAAGTAATATGGCCGGACTCGCATCTTCAACAGATTGTGAACCAGTTGCTTCATCGTGGCCACGTCGTCGTTGACTCCCCGAAGCAATACCGTTTGAGATCCCAGCGGGATCCCGGCGTCGGCCAGGCGTTCGCACGCGCGCGTCGACTCGGGCGTGCATTCGTCGGGATGCAAAAAATGCAGGCTCATCCACAGCGGATGATAGCGGCGGAGCATCCGAACTAGTTCGGGGGTGATGCGCTGGGGCAGCACGGCGGGCATCTTCGTGCCAATCCGCACGAACTCGATGTGGGGAATGGCGCGCAATCGACGCAGGATCATCTCCAATTTGTCGTCAGCCAATGCCAGTGGGTCGCCGCCGGATATCAACACGTCCCGGACGGCGGGGGTTTGCTGCAGATACTGGAAGATCGCCTCCAATCGTTTTTCGTTGGGGACAATTTCGCCATGACCGACCACGCGCGAACGCGTGCAGTAGCGGCAGTACGTGGAAC
>JAGQPD010000454.1 GCA_020426865.1 Planctomycetales bacterium | reverse complement strand
CTGGAACGCCACTCCGCCCTTCGGGCCTGGTAATCCTGCCCTACTTTCGCCGACTCGACGCCCGCTTCTTGGCCGGTCGCGCCGGCTTGGCGTCGTCACTGGCCGCCGCGGCCTTGCGCGGATTCAACAAATTCGTCAGCAAGCCATGGAGCAGACTGTCGCTGGCTACCTTCGGCAACGCCTCACGTAATGCTTCCGTTCGCTGCTGGATCTCGTCCTGTATTGCCTTCTTTTGGTCCTCCAACTCCCCAATCCGCTTGAGACTGTCAAATAACTCCGCCTGCGTCACCGTCGGTTCGTTCGCTTCACCTTCGGCATGGGTCTGTTCATCATGCATGTCGCTGCGCCCTCGTTTTACCTAAGCACCCTGTATTCACCATCTTTCCTGACAGAATTAGTTTAAACGGGCTGGTGAAGATAGCAAGACGGTGGTTAAACCGAGCAGGCCGACGAGCAGCAAGTAGTATAGCGTCGGGAGAATCGTTTTTCGGAGCGTATCGCCTTCGCGCCCGAGCAATCCGACGGTGGCCGAAGCGGCGACCACGTTGTGGATGGCGATCATATTGCCAGCGGCGGCACCGACCGATTGGAGAGCCACAATCCAATGGGGGGAAAAGCCGAGTTGCTCGGCGATGCTGAACTGGAAACTGGCAAATGTCATATTGCTGACGGTATTGCTACCGGCGATAAACGCTCCGAGAGCGCCAATGGCTGGGGCAAAGAACGGCCACGTCCGTCCCACGTGTTGGCTGACAAACGTGGCCATGGCCACCGGCATGCTCGGAAGTTCGGCCTGGTTGACGTTCGAGTTGATCAGGACCTGCACCATCGGGACGGTGAAGACGAGAACAAATCCGGCCCCCAGCAACGTACGAACGGAATCGTGCAGCGCACTTTGCACCTGCCGCCAGCGAAGCTGATGGAGTAGCACGGCAACAACCGCGGCGATAACGAAAATGGTTCCCGGCAGGTACAGCGGACGGGACGTGGCGCTGATGTTGGTACCCAGGATCTGTGGCCAGCCGATCTGAACCGATTTCAGCCAAGTACCGAACGGCAGCTGCGGCAATCGCGAAATAACCAGCAGAGTCGCCACAACTAGGTACGGCGTCCACGCCGCCAGCAGCGACACCTCACGCGTTATCTCAACTCTATCATTACCCTTCCTTCGGTCTGAGTTGATGAAAACCTGGCGAAGCCAAGTCCCCTCTCCCCCAAGATGAGTTGCGCAGAAACGACGCCACATACATCTTACATGCCGCCGCAACTCGTTTTGGGGGAGAGGGTCAGGGTGAGGGGACGGAAGCGGTATTGACGTTTCTTGCGCAACGGATTTCGCACGCCAATGTCGGTTATCACCGCGATTTTCATCAGCCCACCCATGGCCCCTTGTCCCTTCCAAAAGGCCATGCCACTCGCGTGGCCAAGAATCTTTTTCGGCAAAATCCCACGACTCGCGTGGCACGAGCCAACCGGCGCGAGCGACAGGAACGACGATCGCCAGGCCACAAGCCGATCCGATGAGCGAGGGAAACTCCGGACCGAGCAGATAAGCGGTCAGCAGGTAGGGAATAGTGAATGCCAGCCCAGCAAAAATGGCAAACGGAGCGATCGCCAGTCCGTCGCCCCAACTGCGGCGGGGACCGAAGAATCGCGTGGTCATAACCACCATCCACAACGGCATCACGACCCCGGCCGCAGTGTGGAGCATGGCCGCTCGAACGCCAACGCTGTAGAGAAACATCGCCGGCTCCGCGCCAGCACTTTGGAATTGTTCGGCCGTCAATCCGCCGCCGACACCAACAAGGATCGGCGTGCCGACGGCGCCAAACGTAACGGCGGTGCTTTGGATCATCATGCCGATCATTACGGCGGCGGCAGCCGGGTAGCCGAGGGCAACCAATAGCGGCGCGACGATGGCAGCCGGCGTGCCGAATCCTGCGGCGCCTTCGATAAACGAACCGAACAGCCAGGCGATGATGACAATTTGCACCCGACGATCGGTACTGATTTGCGCAAACCCGCGCCGCATAGTGGCGACACCGCCGGACCGTTCCAATGTTTTGAGCAGCAGGATCGCACCGAAGATGATATAAAGCAAATCGGCCGTGATAAACAATCCGTTGATACTGGCTGCGGCAACTTGGGTCACCGGCATTTTCCATGCAGCAACGCCGATCGACACCGCCACGACATAGACAATGGGCATGGCAATGCGAGCCGAAAGCCGCGCGCCGATCAGCATCACAGCGCCCAGCAGGATGGGAGTAGCCGCTAACAGAGCTTGCAGGGTGAGAGACATGGCTGGCGACAGGATATCGCAAACCGTAGCATGCGGTCAATCGTGCGAAGAGCCGCAATCTAGGGCCGAAGGCCCGGCGTTTGCCCAGCCCAGGCCATCGGCCTGGGTTGCGAAGGCCTCCCCGACCCACTTTGGACTGGCAAAAAAGGCCGTGTGCGGGGCCCCCTCTCCCCCGTAAGGAGTTGCGCAGAACACGCGACACATACATGTTACGTGTCGCCGCAACTCCTTATGGGGGAGAGGGACGGGGTGAGGGGGCTCCGCAAATGGCGGCCAATCGGGCGTGGATTACTTGATCCCGAAATCCTTCTCCACGACTTCACGCCATCGCGATTCCGATTGCGGCAGGCCCGACGCGACGCGGCGGTCATAGATGATCGTGGGCAATTGCAGCTCTTTATCGTGCATCAATCGATTGTCGCTCGTCAGATAGTTCATCACCCGTTCGCTGCTCATCGCTTCGATCAGCGTACCTTGTCCGCCCATGATCTTGCCTGCGCGGTCGAACACATCGGTTAGACTTGGCGGTCGTTCTTCCTCCAACAGCCAGCGATGAAACGCCTCGAACGACTCGGGATGGTACAGCGCCACGCTCAATGCCGCTCGAGCGTACTTGCAGGCGTTGGGATGATGAGTCTCGTTGGTCGGAAAATACTCGTTGCATTCCTTTTCCAGTGCGACCGGTCGGATCACGAGTACCAGCCGACTACCGAGGTCTTCTTCTAACTTCGCCATATGCGCTTGCATTTTGCGGCAATGCGGACACGTATAATCCATCACTTCCACCACGACATATTCGGCTTCGGGATCGCCCACGTGTGCGAATTCATAGACATTCGCACCGGGCAGGTCGGGCCCCAAGTACGCTCGTCGATCCTTGCCGGCTACGGCCGTCGTGTTTGTGGCGAGCGCCACGCTACTGCCATCATCGGCGGCCGACGCGTCAAACGACAGATCCTCGTCACTAATCGCCAGATCGTCATTGCTGGCGCTGCCGGTTCGTTCAACGCCTTCGTCGCTGACAATTCGCTGAGCACCGGAGGGAGGCGGCAATATCGCGGGGGTCGCGTCCGCGGCGTCCTCGTCGTCGAAGGAGGTCACTTGCATGGTGTCCTGCGGCGCGATCACTTGGCCAGCGACCAGCACGATCAGCCCCAACAGCCCGCCGGCCCACAACCCGGCAATTTGCCACGCATGCGTCACTGGCCCGCGCTCAGCCAGCACACCGGGCATCACTGGCATTCCGGGTATCCGCACGGGGCGGGTGGTCCCTGCCGCGGGCGATTGCGGCTGTCCGATACGATTCAGATCCGGAAACGAACGCGGCAGCAGCATCGCCGCAGCCAACAGGCCACCGGCATGTACGGTCAAGCACTGCCAACAGTATTTGTGGACGGCAAAGTGTTGCAAACCGCTGAACCACAACGCCGCGCCCGCGGCGGCGACCAGCAGGGGAATCAGCAAAAACCAGGCGATCCGGCGAACATGACTCGGAATGGTTGCTCCCAGAAACAATGACAGCACGAGGGCACTGGCGTAGCACGCGGTGGCCAACACGCCGGTAGGAATACCGAGCCACCGCGACCAGCTAGTGGACAGTACTTCGTCACATGCAAACCAACT
>JAGQPD010000453.1 GCA_020426865.1 Planctomycetales bacterium | reverse complement strand
CCCCTCACCCCAACCCTCTCCCCCATAAGGAGTTGCGGCAACGTGTGACATGTATACGTTGCTTATCCTTCGCAACTCCTTACGGGGGAGAGGGGGCCCCGTACGCAACCATTTTTGACAGTAAACCCGCAGGCTCCCCATGGTGTGTGTCCGGGGGAGGCGGCCAACGACCACACTCTAATTCTTCGGTGTCACACGGCACTAGGAGTCCGTTTCTCTCTCATTATGCGGCAATTCAGGTGCGCCAGGGCGGATAGAGCGTCCGTCTGCGGCGCGGTACATTAGGTGCGGTGAAATCTCTTGAATCGTGAGTAATAGTTTGTAATTTGCGATCGCCAAACGGCCGACGACAATCAGCACGCGGGAACTATCATGACCCATCCTTGGATCGCCGACCGAACGTTAGGCTTCGATAGCAGCGGCATTCGCAAGATCTTTGATCTGGCGGCCAACTTGAAGGACCCGATCAATCTTTCGATCGGGCAGCCCGACTTTGACGTACCTGCCGACGTGCGGCGAGCGTGCATTGATGCCATCGAATCAGGACGGAACGGGTACTCGTTGACGCAGGGCTTGCCGGCGCTGCGTGAGAAGCTGCAGGCGCAAGTCGATCAAGAGTACGGCCACGCGGATCGCAAGTTGTTTGTCACGTCGGGGACCAGCGGTGGGCTCGTGCTGGCCATGCTATCGCTGGTCAATCCCGGCGACGAAGTGATTGTCTTCGATCCGTTCTTCGTCATGTACGAACCGTTGGTCAGCCTCGTGGGTGGCAAGATTGTGTCGATCGACACATATCCTGATTTTCGGATCGACCTGGATGTCGTCGGCAGCGCGATCACACCAAAAACGAAGTTGATACTGTTGAACAGTCCGGCGAACCCGACCGGTGTCGTGGCAACTCGTGCGGAAGTCGAAGGTCTTTCACGACTGGCAGGAGAACACAACGTGGCCTTGCTTTCGGACGAGATTTATCGCTTGTTTTGTTACGACGAAGATTTTGTATCGCCGGCAATCTACAACGAACAGGCGATTGTGATCGACGGGTTTTCCAAGAGTCACGCAATGACCGGTTGGCGACTGGGGTTCGTGCACGGCCCGGCGGCGGTTATTGACGCGATGACGAAACTGCAGCAGTATTCGTTTGTCTGTGCGCCACAACCGGTCCAATGGGCGGGTGTCGTGGCGATGGACGTCGACATGAGCGACGCGATTGAGGCATATCGCGGCAAGCGCGATCGATTATTGTCCGGCCTGTCGGGCTGCTACAACGTCACGAAGCCGGGGGGCGCGTTTTATGTGTTCCCGGAGGCCCCCGGCGGCTCAGGCGGCGAGTTTGTACGGCGCGCGATTGAAAACAATTTGCTGATCATTCCTGGCAATATCTTCAGTCATCGCGACTCCCATTTCCGCATTTCCTATGCTGCGTCGGATGAGACGATCGATCGAGGCATCGAAGTCCTGCGTCGATTGGCGGAAGCGTAAGAGCAGATTGTCGGTTCGCCTGGGCTGTCGTTTGGAATCGCCACGCCATGAAAAAACCCCCACCAACGCGAGGGATGGTGGAGGTTCAGGAGAGCTTTGAGGTCAACGATCCGAGCTAAATCAGTCTGCTAATACAATTAGGCACTCTTCGACTTGGGTTCGGTTAATTTGAAGAGCGCGTCACTACCTTCGACAACGTCTTCGGTCACGACGTATTTACCGCCGCGCGCCTGATCGGGGAGCTCGAACATGATGTCGAGCATCACTTCTTCGATGATCGAACGCAAGCCGCGAGCCCCGGTGTCTTTCTTGAGTGCGCGGCGAGCGATGGCCCGCAGGGCACCTTCGGTGAAACTGAGTTCGCTGTTTTCCATCTCGAACAAGCTTTCGTATTGACGAACCAAGGCATTCTTCGGCTCGGTCAAGACACGAACGAGGCTCTCTTCGTCCAGCGGCGTCAAGGCACAGGATACCGGCAGACGTCCCACCAGTTCGGGGATCAAACCGTACTGCAGTACGTCGTCGCTGGTTACTTTCGGCAGCAGGGTTGCGAGTTCTTCCTCGCTGGTAAGATTGGCATCTTGTCCGAATCCGATCATTCGCTTGCCCAATCGCTTGCGGATGATATCTTCCATGCCGACGAACGTACCACCACAGATGAACAAAATATTGGTGGTATCCATCTGGATGTACTGTTGCTCGGGATGCTTGCGACCACCTTGGGGCGGGACATTGGCCGTGGTCCCTTCCAACATTTTGAGCAATGCCTGCTGCACGCCTTCGCCGGAAACGTCGCGAGTGATCGAGACGTTGTTGCTCGTCTTACCGATTTTGTCGATCTCGTCGATGTAGAGCACGCCCCGCTGAGCGGCTTCGAGATCGAAGTCGGCGGCATGGAGCAGTTTCAGCAGCAGGTTCTCGACGTCTTCGCCAACGTACCCCGCCTCGGTCAGAGTCGTGGCATCGCCGATGGCGAAGGGGACGTTGAGGATCCGAGCGAGGGTCCGCGCCAGCAATGTTTTTCCCGACCCGGTCGGCCCGATCAGCAGGATATTCGACTTCTCGATCTCGACTTCGGATCCTTCCCAGTCGAGCGACAATCGCTTGTAGTGATTGTGCACGGCAACGGCCAGTACTTTCTTGGCCTGGCCCTGGCCGATGACATATTGGTCGAGTTCCGCGACAATATCGCGCGGCGTGGGGATTTTGGAGAACAGTTGTTTGGGAGTACCCCGACGCTTTTGTTCTTGATCCAAGATCGACTGACACAGGTCGATACACTCGCCGCAGATGTAGACGTCGCCGGGCCCTTCCACCAGCGGTCCGACATCACGATAGCTTTTGCGACAGAAGGAACAGAACGCATTCTTCTTGGTGGTTCCACCACTGCGTCGTCCTCCGTTTCCGTCCTTACCAACTGGCATGTCTACTCCTTTCGGAAACCTGCGGTCGACTCGTACCAGCAGATGCGATTGATCCACTGCGAGCCGTCCATCGGCCATTGATTAACTGTTCTTGTAATCCCTGGTGCTGCTCGACTGGCCGAACAGAAAATCGAATGTCGATTTCCAGCGACCCCCGCGGGCTTCCGTGACCGTCTGTATCCCGAGCAAGTACGAAACGAAGATCCCTCCGGTTCGGTAAAAAAAATCGTCGGTCGTGATAGCATCGGCGTCACTGCTAGTGGGGCTGAACGCAGATCGTGTGCGAATCCTTAGCGACTTGTCACCGGCACCTGCTACAGTTGCACAAACCAGATCATTTGATCCAGTCAATCCCTAGCCGTTTAACCTTGCTTACCGTTATCATCTCCCTCGTCACGCAACCGGCTACCCAGCTGCGATTTGATATTCCGGAAATCGTCTTCGCTGAGCTCCCCCCGGTGGACCAAATTACGGAAAAATGTCAGATGTTCGTGCGTCCCAACCTTGCTCCTGATGCTATCGCGAAAACTTGCCACAACGTACCATCCGACAACCGTCATGATGACTAATGCCGCGACATAGATCACCGCCTTAGCTTCCGGACTGGACAAAAAATCCCACATAACCGATCCAAGTTTCCACACGCTTCCGCCCCACCGTGTGCTCGGACGGGCCTCCGACCGGTCCGAGCTCGCGGTGAGTCTTGTGGAGGCGGCCCCAGCCCATCGGGCTGGGCTAGGCAAACGGCCGGCCCGTGGGGCCTGGACATTCGGCACCGATGACAACCGCTTCGATCGACCCGGTCCATCACTGCATCATATCATTTTGCCCGGTCACGAGTCCAGCTTACGTTCCGCGCTTTCAACCCCAGTCGAACGACTCCCGCCTAGTGTTCGTCCTTTTCTGCAAGGAACCGACCATCCAACCCACTGGGGCTCCGTGCGGCACAAACTCCTGCGTCCGTGGAATCGTCTCTGTGGTAGAATACCCTTACCGTCGAGCAGCCTGCCTGGACGCTTGATCCAAGTTTCGGCAGCAATCGCAAATATGACCTGGGTTTTAGCATGCGTCGAACCAGCCCGCCCCCTCAGCCACCGGCTACCAAGACCATTCCCTTTACCTGTCCGCACTGCCATTTGACGTCGAACGTATCGGAGCAGTTTGCTGGGCAATCGGGACCGTGTGCCGGTTGTCGAAAGACGATTACAATTCCCGGCTTGCGGGAAAGTCAAGCGGCATCGCGACCACGTGCTGGAGGGACACATCGCCGCACGCTACTGATCCTCTCGACCATTGGCGGATTTGCGGCCTGCGTTTGCGTTATTCTCGGACTGTTGTTGGCATCACTTGCCGCCCCCAACCTGTTTCGAAGTGACCAGACATTCGCGAACGCGCGCATCGACAACCTGCAGCAGATCGGCCAGGCAATGGAGAAATACTACAAGGCAAACGGGCACTTCCCGCCGGCCTGCACGCTGGACGGCAACGGTAAGCCCGAACATAGCTGGCGAGCGTTGCTATTGCCCTACTTGGTCGATTACCCATTCCGTGGCAAGTACGATTTCACCGTCCCCTGGAACTCGCCGCAGAATACTCAACTTGCCATGCTGCCACCTAACTGCTTCGTCGGGCCCGGTGATAAGAATGCGATGACCGGCGACACCAGCTACGTGGTCATCCAAGGTTCCAACCTCGTATTCGACAAGGATACTCAGCGCAAGATCAACGAAATTGCGGACGGCCCACAGCAGACACTGCTGGTCGTGGAGGCCTACGGTTGCGGCATCAACTGGCTGGACCCTCGCGACCCCCAGGATACGGCCATCGACTGGACCGTGAATACCCCAACTTCGCAGTTGGGCGCGAGGCTCGGCGACGGCACGATCTTTGTCCTCACGGCGGACGGCAAAGTCCACCGGATCACCGACAGAATCCCGTCCGACCAGCTGCGGGGCATGGCCACGATAAACGGTGGTGAAACCGTCCCCATGCAGGCCTATCGCCCGTAGCACCGCTAGCACTTTCGATGCGGGACCATCGTCAATGGCCCGCAATCCCAACGTGGTTTGCCCAGGTTGCCGGCACCGAACGAGTCACTTCAAGTGCCTTGTCCATCGAGACGATAGGGAGAAGGAGTGAATAGTTTCCAAGGATGGGGGAGACCGTGTTCGAAGTTCGATGCAACCGGAGCCAACGGCACCGAGACAATACGCCCTCGAGGCTAGCGAGTCGGTCGTGCACGGCTGTGCCGCGCACGGGTACTGCAGCTCGTCAGCGTTTGTGGCTGGCGCTGTTGATCCTGCTGATGCCGATGGCGCGCGTCTCGGGCGAACTCAATCGTCCGACGCCACTGTTTACCCGCCAAGCGCTGTTCATGATTCCGTTTCAGGTCGCGACCGTGTCGTCCGGACACGAACCGAGTAGCGAGATCGTGTTGTACGTATCGGGCGATCGCGGTCAAACGTGGCAGGAGTACCAGCGGCAACCGCCGGACACAGGTCGCTTTAGTTTTCGGGCCGGGGCCGATGGTGAGTTTTGGTTTCAGGTCCGTACACAAAACGACGCGTCGTCTCCGCCAGTAGCCAATCAGGGTGCGGAGTTGATCGTCATTGTTGACACCGAACAACCGCAGTTGCAATTTGAGTGCGTCGCCGACTCGGACGGGAATCTGGTGGCGCGGTGGTTGGCAAACGATGTCTATTTGGATGCCAATTCGTTTGCGCTGGACTATCGGTTCGGCGATGCCGCGAACTGGCAACGGGCCGCAAGCGCGATCGAAACAGCATCGCCATCGCCCAACGGTTGGGCCGCACAAACGAGCTGGCGTCCCGAAGGGGAAGGGAGCACTGTCACGGTCCGCGCGCAGATATCCGATCGGAGCG
>JAGQPD010000452.1 GCA_020426865.1 Planctomycetales bacterium | reverse complement strand
ATGAAATGCTGGTCAACATGGGACCACAGCATCCCAGCACTCACGGTGTGCTGCGGTTGGTGCTCCGCACCGACGGCGAGATCGTGTCGGAAGTGACACCGCATATTGGGTACCTGCACCGGTGTGCCGAGAAGATTGGTGAGAATCTGACGCCGCGTCAGTGGATCCCCTACACCGATCGAATGGACTACCTCGCCGGGATGAACATGAACCTGGGGTGGGCGCTGTGCGTTGAAAAGCTGTTGGATCATCAATTGTCCGAGAAGGCCCGGCACTTGCGCGTGCTGATCTGTGAATTGGGGCGAATTGCCAGCCATCTGGTTGGCATGGGCGCCTACGGCTTGGACCTGGGGACCTTCAGCCCGTTCTTGTATGCCTTCCGGGAACGCGAAAAGATCCTGGATCTGTTTGAAGAGGTGTGCGGAGCGCGCTTGACGTATAGCTACCTGACTCCAGGCGGCGCGACAGCCGATCTGCCCGCCGGATGGCTCGCCAAATGCGAACAGTTCCTCCAGGAATTGGAGCCAGTGATCGATGAATATCACGCCTTGCTGACCACCAATGCCATCTTCATCAAGCGTACCTGCAATATCGGACTGTTGTCGGCGGAAATGGCCATCGACTATGGATGTACCGGACCTGTGTTGCGTGGCAGTGGTGTCGACTACGATTTGCGCCGCGATGGCGAAGAACGGTACACGGAAATGTATGACGGCTATGCCTTTGAAGTCATCGTGCAAAAGGAGGGCCATTATCCTCGCGACCATGACTACCCCAGCGTACCGCCCGATGCAGTGCTGGGCGATTGTTGGCATCGGTTCTATGTGCGAATGCTGGAAGTCATGCAGTCGATTGATCTCGTCCGCCAGGCAATCGACCGTTATTCCGTGGCCAGCGGCGATTGGGGGATTCCCATTAAGTTGAGCACCCGCCTGCCCAAGGGGGAGGTGTACCTGGAGACGGAAGCTCCGCGCGGGCAAATGGGATTTTATCTGGTCAGTGACGGAACGGCGATTCCGTGGCGAGTTCGCGCGCGTAGCAGTTCGTTCTGCAATCTCTCGGTGACGCACGAAATCTGCCGCGGCGTCCCGATCGCCGACGTGCCGGCCATTGTGGGTTCGCTGGATATCGTGATGGGAGAGATCGACCGGTAATTCCGGCTGCGTTGGGGGCTGTACTGCTGGGCGACTTTGTGCAATATTTCACGATCTCGCGCGAGGACACCCCTCGAAGGCCAGCTGATTGGGTACGCGGGAGTAAAAAGAGCGGAAATTCTAGGTGAACGGATAACCGGCGACGCAACGAGTACGCGTCCGCCTTACTTTCAGCGGGATCAATCCGGGTGGTCGAAGGCATCAATAATTTTCTGGGCTGGGAGCCTGACGCGTGGGTCGGGTTCGTATTGACCGCCCTGATTCAGGTCATGATCTTGAACGTGGTGCTTGCCGGCGGCGCGCTGGTATTTATCTGGATGGAGCGGAAAATCTCCGGTCGTATCCAAGACCGCCTGGGTCCGACGCGCGTGGGGGGCAAGTTCGGTTGGCTGCAAACATTGGCTGACGGACTGAAGCTGCTAACCAAGGAAGACATTACTCCCGGCGAGGCCGACCCGTCGCTGTTTAAGCTGGCGCCGTACATCTCCCTTACCGCCAGCTTTGCCACGTTATTGGCACTTCCGTTCGCCAACGGTTGGGTGGGGCAGGAAGTGAACGTGGCGTTGTTTTTCATCCTTGCCGTATTGGGCCTGGAGGTGTTCGGCGTCATTTTGGCCGGGTATGCGTCGGGGTCGAAGTGGTCGCTGTTCGGCGGGATGCGTGAAGCGGCACAGGTTGTCAGTTACGAAGTGCCGGTCGGGCTCTGTGCCGTCATCCCGGTAATGATCTGCGGTACGATGAACCTGGTCACGATCGGGAACATGCAGGCAGGGTTCTTCACGAATTGGCTGATTTTCCACGATCCGTTTACCTTCGTTGTGTTTTGGGTTTACTTCACCTGTGCGATCGCCAGCGTGAACCGAGCCCCGTTTGACTTGGCCGAAGCGGAAAGCGAGTTGGTGGCTGGGTTTCATACGGAGTATTCCGGTTTGCGATGGAGCTTGTTCTTTATGGCCGAGTACGGCTCGATGTTTGTCGTCAGCGGTCTGGCGTCGATCTTGTTTTTCGGCGGTTGGAACGGGCCGATTCCAGTGACACATATCTTGTCGTCGGTCGATGCCAATACCTTGGGCTGGGGCGACGGTAGTTGGGCCCCGTTCTGGACGTACTTGGCCAATGCGATCGGCTGCATCAATTTTATTCTTAAGGCCGTACTTGGCGTCACCGTCATGATATGGGTCCGCTGGACGCTGCCACGCTTGCGAATTGATCAAGTCATCACGACATGTTGGAAGTACTGTGTTCCACTGGCAGCGATTTGTTTTGTCGGTGTCATGGCCTGGCAAGCGTTCCAGATTCCTTCCGGCAACGATCTCCCCCTCCCTTATCAACCCATTCGGGCAGAGGTCCGGGAGACGTGGGCGGAGTCGACTTCCAGCATTGGCAACGCGGAGCAACCAACTGCGGAACCAGCGGATCAAGTGGCGTCGGTAATTATTGGTGAAGGGGTGTAACTGTGAACCTGTTGGCTGCCGTCAATTGGCATTCTGTCCTCTTCATGCTCTTTGCGCTTTTGGCCTGTGTGTTCGCATTGGCTGTTGTGTTTTCGCAAAACGTCGTGCGGATGGCGTTCTATCTGGTCCTGTCGCTGGCGTCGACTGCAGGATTATTCATGCTGGCCGGTGCCGAATTCGTCGGTGCGATGCAGATCATGATCTACGTTGGCGGCACGCTCGTGTTGCTGGTCTTCGGCGTGATGCTGACCGCACAGTCCACGTTTGTATCGATGAAGACAAGTGCGCCAGAATGGTTGCTCGCCGCCCTTGTCGGAGGCTCGCTGCTGTACGTCTTGTTCCTCGCAGCGTTTGGCACGAGCGACTGGACGACGGCTCGAAAGGATCAACAAACCGTAAGCGTCGCGGAATCCAAAGCTGCCGCTCCCATTGGACTGGGATTGTTGGGAATTCGTGTCGACAGCCTGTCACAGCCGAACGAAACGCTGAAAGCTGGACAATCCGGTTATCTGCTGGCCTTTGAAATTGTATCCGTCCACCTGCTGGTCGTATTGATCGGTGCTGCTTACTTAGCACGTACGAAGCGACGGAGACAAGAATGGGAAACCTGACCCGGACACGACGGGATTGGCACAACGTTGCTGTTGCACTCGACTTTATACAACTAGCCCAAGTGAAACAAGAATCATGAACCTGTTTGTCGAACCTGTTGGCGTTTCACACTTCCTGCTAGTCGGGGCGGTGTTGTTCGTAGCAGGCGTGGTCTGCATGGCCACCAAACGCAATGCGTTGGGCGTGTTGATGGGCATCGAGCTCGTGCTTAACGGTGCCAATTTGAACTTCATTGCCTTTGGCAGCCCCTACTTCCGCGAAACTTCCCTCGGATTGGACGGACAGTTTATCGCTTTGTTTGTCATCGTTCTGGCGGCCGCCGAAGCCGCAGTTGCTTTGGCGATCGCCTTGAATTTTTACAATAACCATGCCACGATCGACGTGGACCGCGCCGACGAGTTGAAGGGCTGATGGAACTATCTGTCTTAAAATACCTGTTGGGGTTCGCAGTACTCCTGCCACTCTGTTCCTTCTTCTTTATCTTCGTCACCGGACGATGGCTAAAGGAGTTCGCTGGTTACATCGCCACCGGCGCAATCGTTGGGGCCGGGGTGCTCTCGTTCGCCGGGCTGTTCCTCGTTTGGCTACCGCACCACTGGCCCGCAGCATCTGGCCATCACGCCACTGCCCACGAAAACCCTGGACACGATGATGCTGGACACGATGATGCTGGACACGATGATGCTGGACACGATGATGCTGGACACGATGATGCTGGACACGATGATGCTGGACACGATGATGCTACTGCCGACGCACATGTGGCGGCGAATGGGCATGGGCAGGCGACCGAACCGCCCTATCTTTGCGGCGACTACTATACCCTTGGTCAATTTGGCAAACTGCGGCTGACGATTGGCTATTATGTCGACGCGCTCACCATGTGCATGTTTTGCATGGTGACGTTGATTGCCTCGTGTATCCATTTTTACGCCATCGGGTACATGCATGACGAGCTGCATGATGTGACCGATCACGAAGTCCATCTCGCGGATGGGCATCATTTGCATCGGCCGGGCCGTTTCCCGCGGTTCTTTCAGGCTCTATCACTTTTTTGCTTCAGCATGTTGGGGCTCGTTCTTTCCGGCAATATTGCTCAGACGTTTGTGTTCTGGGAACTGGTCGGTATTTGTTCGTATTTCCTGATCGGTTTTTATGTTGAACGTCACAGTGCATCGACGGCCGCCAACAAGGCATTCATCGTGAACCGCGTGGGTGACTTTGGCATGATCATCGGTTTGATGGCCTTATGGAGCAGTCTTGGAACTTTTGCCTTTGGTACCGTTGACGGCAATCCCGGTCTGTTTGAATTGGTGCGTCCGGGCGAGGACCACAAACTTGTGGTACCCGATGGGATGGTTCGGTTTGCTGCGCGCGAAGAAATCGAGAAACTGGCCGCCGCACTTCCTCCGGAATCATCGCCCGAAGCACTCGAAGCTGCCGTCGTGGCCAAGCTGCCGGAGTGGCGAGATCCGGAAGTGTCGGGCAAGGCGGGTGGATATGGATATTGGCTACTGATCGTAGCTGGTGTTGGCATCTTTTGTGGTTGCGTTGGCAAGAGTGCACAGTTTCCGCTGCACGTTTGGTTACCGGATGCGATGGAAGGTCCCACGCCGGTTTCGGCATTGGTGCACTCCGCGACGATGGTCGCCGCAGGCGTCTTTTTGGTTGCACGGTTCTATCCGGTATTCGCGCCGGAGGTTTTGTTAGTGATTGCCGTGATTGGCTGCATGACATTGTTCATGGCCGCCACGATTGCGATCACGGCTACGGACATTAAACGGGTCCTTGCCTATTCGACCGTCAGCCAACTGGGATACATGATGATGGCATTGGGAGTTGGAGCATGGTTGGCCGGCTCGATGCACCTGATCACCCACGCGTTTTTCAAGAGTTTGTTGTTTATGTGTTCCGGATCGGTGATCCATGCCGTACACACCAACGAGATGCCGCAGATGGGCGGATTGCGTCGCAAAATGCCGTGGACTGCTTACACGATGTTGATCGGGTGTTTGGCGATTGCCGGAGCGGGGATTCCGTTCTTGATCGGCTTCAGCGGG
The DNA here is from genome assembly GCA_020426865.1 of Planctomycetales bacterium. Taxonomy (GTDB): domain Bacteria; phylum Planctomycetota; class Planctomycetia; order Pirellulales; family Pirellulaceae; genus JAGQPD01. The sequence goes on along the minus strand of JAGQPD010000452.1, from coordinate 1,541 downwards.
TATTACTCAAAGGATTCCATTCTTGAACAGGCGATGTTGTTCAAGAGTCAAGAAGCGAATGCGTTTGTAGGTTCGTTCCTGTTTTATGCGGCCGCGGGTGGAGCGGCGATTACGGCATTCTACATGTTCCGACTGTGGTACATGACGTTCGCGGGTGAACCTCGCGACCATCACCGTTACGACCACGCCCGTGAGTCGCCGCCGATCATGTACGTGCCGCTCGTGGTCTTGTCGATCTTTGCCATTTCCGTGGCATGGGGGATGAATCCGATCATCGCCAGTGTCCACGACGGTGTCATCGGTGGTGCCATCGCGCTGATCGTGTTCTTGGTACTGCGAATGCGGCAATCCAAACCTGGGCAAGGGGGATCCAGCAACGTGCCGATCGTCCTGAGTGGCATCGTATTGGCCGTCGGATTGCTGTTCACCGTGGCTCCATCGTTAAGCAGCTTGACGCTTTCGAATCTCTTGGAGCAAGCGCGCCCTGCCGGAACGTTGGCGGGGGGACAAGGCTCGATCGTCGAGATGGTATGGCCCAACGAACACGACAGCCATGCGGCCGACATCAAGACGCCGGTTACGTTGCTTGCGTCAGGAACTGCCTTGGCGGGTTTCCTGTTGGCCACCGTGTTTTATGGGTTGCGGCTGCTGGATGCCGGCGAAGTCCAGCGAGCGTTTCGGCCGATCCATCGGTTTCTGGTCAACAAATGGTGGTTCGACGAACTCTACGACATTATTTTCGTTCGACCGACGCATTGGATCTCCGGCATGATTTCCAGTTTGGATCGCCGATGGATCGATGGTCTGATCGACGGTTTGGCGGCTTTCACGCGATGGTTCTCGTCCACTTGGGAAGCGATCGCCGATCGCACCATCGTCGATGGTACGGTAAACCGGTTCGCGAGTTGGATGTACGGCACGGGACTGTCTTTGCGCCGTATCCAAACGGGCCGTTTACGTGAATACGTAATGTTCATCGCCATCGGTACCATCGCCGTATTCGTGATCGCCACATTGTTTTTGAAATACACACTTGCGGGCTAGTAGGGTATCGAGGATCCGTAACCGATGAGTAATCCATATTTGCTGTTTTTGTCCTTCGTCGTGTTTTTGCCGGCGCTTGTGGCGTTGCTGATCGGCGTGTTGGCTCTGGCAATTCCCAAAATCGCGGACGAAGCCATCCGCTTGTTGACCCTGGCTACCACAATTGTTGTCTTGGTGCTGGTCGGCTGGATGGCCGTGCCCGGCGATGGCCAATTCAATTTCGATACGACTCAGGCCGACATGCAAAAGACGTTTTCGATCAGTTGGATCCCGTCTTTTGATATTGAATACTTTATGGGGATGGACGGTATCAGCTTTCCGCTGTTGGTGTTGACGGCTGCCGTTAGCGTCCTGGCGATGGGGGCAAGTTGGTCGATCACGAAGCACGTCAAAGCATATTGTATCCTGTTCTTGCTGCTGGAAACTGGGATGTTGGGCGTGTTCCTGGCACTCGACTTTTTCCTGTTCTACGTGTTTTGGGAAGTCATGCTGTTGCC
>JAGQPD010000451.1 GCA_020426865.1 Planctomycetales bacterium | reverse complement strand
ACAGATCGAACCAGCTGTTGGCGTCGCCCGGAGCAAACGGATCGAGGTCCAGCACGCCGGGCGTGTTGTTGACCTTTTCCATGATCACGCCGGTCGACATGATATCAGGGTTGAGGCCGACAAAGATCGGGCCTTGTGAACTCAGGCCTTGCAGGTCGAGCTGCACCATTTTGGTCATGACTTCATCGAGTCCGTCGCCGTCGTCGTCATGCGCTTCGCCTTCGGCATCTTCGAACCATACGTCGACCGACGTCGGACCGACAAGGTTGATCATCTCCTCCGTTCCGTTGGGAGCGATCAACGTAAACATCGCTTGTGTTTCGGGGAAATGGTCGTGCTCGACAAAATGTCCTGGCGTTGGCGTGTGCGTACCCGGACCCAATGAATACGGACTGAGCTGGCCGGAGTCCTTGAAGAACAACGGGATCGTCGTCGGGCTTTCGTATGGGTTCCCCTCGCCCGGTGGTTTTTCGGTGATCGTTTCCCGCATCACTTTTGGCGAGCGGTTGACGAGCACGACCAGACCATTGGGCGTGTCGACGGTGATCTCCAAGAACATGTTGAATAGGCTTGCTGCGTCGCCCGGTGCAAATGGGTCAAGGTCCAAGGTCCCGGGGGTGTTGTTGACCAACTCTTCGATTTCGCCGGTCGACATGATATCGGGATTCAGCCCAATGTGAACCGGACCGAGTGAACTGGTGCCATTGAGATCCAGTTCAATCACCTTCGTCATGACTTCGTCACGTCCGTCGCCGTCGTCATCTTGAGCCTTTCCTTCATCCAGTTCAAACCAGACATCGATTTTCGTGGGGCCGGTAAGATTGATGTTTTCCGAGAACCCATCGGGGCCAAGCAAGTTGATTTGAGCGTCGGTGTTGTCGAAAACATCATGTTCAACGAAATGGTCGCGAGGATTGGGGATGTGTTTTCCTGGTCCCAAGAAGTAACCGCTCGGCTCGCCGTTGGGGAGGAATAGCTCAATACGCTCTGGATTCTCGTAGGTATCACCTTCGCCCGGAGGCTTGTTGGTGATCATCGCATGCATTTGTTTGGGGTCTTTGTTGTGCAGTACCAGTGTGCGGCCGTCGGCCAGTAACACGGTGAATTGCAGGTACAGATCGAACCAGCTGTTGGCGTCGCCGGGAGCAAATGGATCGACATCCAGGATGCCGGGCGTGTTGTTGACCTTCTCCATAATCACGCCGGTGGACATGATGTCGGGGTTAAGGCTAACAAAGATCGGTCCTTGTGAACTGAGTCCTTGCAGGTCGAGGTCGACCATCTTGGTCATGACTTCATCAAGGCCGTCGCCATCGTCGTCATGGGCTTCGCCTTCACGATTCTCGAACCAGACGTCGACGGCCGTCGGGCCCGCGAGGTTGATCATTTCCTCAGTATTGTCGGGGCCGATCAAGGTAAACATCGCCTGTGTTTCTTCGAAGCGGTCGTGTTCGATGAAGTGCGGGCGAGGCGTATGGGAAGCAGCACCAAGGGAAATGTTGGTTGGCCGACCATCTTGAAAGTAAAGCCGAATCGTTTCCGGGCTCTCGTACGTTTCACCGATTCCCGGCGGCTTCTCGGTGATGATGCTGTGCATGTGCTTCGGGTCATGATTGACCAACGTCACGGGACCGTTGACGGTCTCGATGGTGATATTCAGAAATAGGCTGAACCAGCTGTCGGCGTCGCCCGGATGGAACGGGTCGAGATCCAAACGTCCAGGATTGTTGTTGGCCAATTCCTTGATCACGCCCGTCGACATTGCATTCGGATTCAGCGTTACTGTGACCGGGCCGGCGGCGGTGACCCCGTGCAAATCGAGATCCATGAACTTGGTGACGACCTCGTCCATGCCGTCGCCGTCATTGTCGTGCGCGTCCCCTTCATTGGGGCCTTCAAAGAACACATCAATCCATGTTGGCCCCGTCAGCTCGACCATCTCCTCGCCGCCATCATCATCCACAAACCTGATCGTCGCATGCGTTTCCGTGAAGTGATCGTGTTCGACAAACACGTCGCGAGGCACGGGTGTGTTGGTTGTCTTGCCCAATTTGTAACCGGACGGCATGACCATTTGGCCGAAGTTGTCTTTCCATACCGTGTAATCCGCGGCGTCGACCTTACCGCTGCCATTTCCGTCAGCATCCAGCTTCATCGTCGAGTTAAAATCGTCCTTCCACACGGTGTAATCTGCCGCGTCAACCTTACCGTTGTGGTTATAGTCGCCGCGGGGCCACTCGCTGGCTCGGACCAGTTCGACAGTGTCAGGGCCGTTAAATGTTACACCGCCGAGTGGTGGTTTGGTCATCATCGTCGTCGACATGTGTTTGGGTTGCAGGTTCCGCAAGACGATCGGGCCGCCTGCTGCAGTGTTTACTGTCAATTCGACCCAAACCTCGAAGGAAGCGTCCGCCGTGCCCGGCCCAAATGGGGCGACATCCAATCTCCCTGTCGTGACGTCCACCTGCTCGGTTAACAGGCCTCGCGAGGCAATATCGGGATTTAAGGTCACCTTGACGGGCCCAAGCGAACTGGTGCCGGTCAGATCCATGGCCACGATTTCGGTTTGCACTTCGTCCAAGCCGTCGCCATCGTCGTCTTTGGCATCCCCTTCCAGCGGACCTTCAAAGCAGACGTCGATCTTCATCGTGCCGTTTAACGCCACGGATTCCGACGCGCCGGTCGGCGTCAACACCTCGATCGTCGACGACACGTCCGTAAACAGATCGTGTTCCACAAATCCGTCACATGCCAGTAGCCGACGCTGCTCGAGCGGCTCAGCAGTTCGCAGTCGACGCTCTTTGCGACGCTGGTGCGTTCGTGTGGAGAATGGATGCCGAAGCGACTTGCGACGTGCTTGCGAGAGATGTTCCTGCCGGCGGATCATGAGTTTTCTCCTGCTTCTATTATGTAGAGGTAATCAGAACGATTCCTCTGGTGCGCTGATGATCGTCGTTGTGTCGTAACGGAAACCGCGGCGAAGAATAACCAAACCTTTCGAGCGTCCAACTCGTCGTCGCCGTATCAACCGTCCCCTTCAGTGCCTCGAGCTTCCACCACCTCCTACCACGTCCCCCGCGCCAGTTTTCTCCCGCGCCAGTTTCAACTTCCTGTCGCGACCCCATAAATAGGGGATTTTCAGTCGGCATGACGTTCCCCCAAAGGGGTGGAATGTCGATAACAGAACATAGATGGCACAGAAAGCAAGTGTTATCTAGAAATATTTTTTTCTAGTTGTTTCTGCGGCGGTCAGGTCGCGTTGCGTTGGCCGCTGTAAGGACGCAACGGCAATCTCTGTAGTATCATGCCGAGAAACCGCCGTCTTTTGCCGCTCGCGCTGCTTGCCGTACGCCGGGCGCGAGTTGTCGCAGAGTTAGTTTTTTTGCCGAATTTGATTGACTCCGTTGTCCGGCGCGTTATCGTGAGGGGCGCATGCACGGGCGCCGCGTTCGATACGTGCGAGTCTTGATAGGGGGGGTTTTGGTGTACTTTTCCGCGGCTCGAAGTCGCCCAAGCAGGGGGGGATCACGATGAGTGGGGGGACGTCGATCGGCGTACGACTCAGAAACCAACTGCTGGCGATCGGAGCACGCGAAACGACGTTCCAACGACGGCGGTTTGAGAGCGGGGCGCCGCGGACGAGAGCGCATCTGGAGAATGTGGGGGCCCATTTTCTCATCGGTTACCACATGGCCCTGCACAATCCGCGACAGGTCGACGTGAAATCGCTTGACAATATTGTGCCACTGTTTCGTGGCTTTGCCTACGAAGGGGCGGCGATGGCGTTGGCGGTGCACGATGGACTGACATTCAATGGGCGTCGCTTCTGGGAGGTGTTTTCCGCCAGCCACGGGGACGACCACATTTACATGATGCACGTGGGGGCCGGATGGGCGATGGCCCGTATCCCGTGGTTGCGGTGGCGCATGACGTGGTATCTATCGCATTTCGACGATTTGCTCCGCTGGCTACTCGTCGACGGGTATGGATTCCACCAAGGCTACTTCCATCCGCAGCGTTACCTGTATGCGATGCGGCATGACCGGGCGATTGGAGCGAGAGGATACCAAGCACGTGCCTTCGATCAAGGGCTCGGACGTAGTCTGTGGTTTGTCACTTGCGCGAACCCACGGCGAATTTCCGCGATCATCGGGAACATGGCGCAGGAGCGACATGCGGATTTATGGAGCGGGGTCGGATTGGCCGCCACCTACGCTGGCGGCGTATCGGCGGAAATTCTGGACGAACTACGGGAGATTGCCGGCACGCAGGCAATTCATCTCGCGCAGGGGGCAGTGTTTGCCGCGGCTGCACGGCATCGGGCTGGCAATGTAGTTCCTTATACGTTCGATGCCTGCCGGCTGCTTACTGGTTTGTCGGTCGAAGACGCGTCGGACGTGGCGGAACAAGCCCGCCTTGGTCTGCCGCAGTCACTAGAGAGCCATCAACCAGCGTACGAGGGGTGGCGGGGCGCGATTCGACAACGACTGGCAATGCGACGGCCGGTCGCCGAACTTTCGAACGAGATCGGATTTACCGAGTAACACAAAACAAAGGGAAAAAGACAATGACGTGGCTACGTCAAAACCTGCGAATACCCGTTGCGTTGGCGTTGATCGCCATCACGTATTGGTTCTCCCGTATGCCAGAGCTATCGTCGGTAGAGCGGGAGCAGCTTCGTTCGGAGTTTCAATTCCAGAAGGAGAGATTACCGGTCGCATCTGGCAGGGAGCTTAAATCAGTGCGTCCGGTCCATCCTAAATTGGAGCATTTGTCGGCTTGGATTTCCTCGGTGGGCGCGGCGTGCACATTGACGGATCTCGACGGCGACGGTTTGGCCAACGACGTGGTGCACGTCGAGACGCGAACCAATCAGGTCATCCTATCTCCCGTACCGGGCACTGGCGCACGCTACGCGCCGTTCGTTCTCGACGACTCCGGGCCCAGTCACAGCGACGAGACCGTGGCACCGATGGGGAGCCTTGCCGGAGATTGGAACGAAGACGGCCTGACGGATGTGATGGTCTACTATTCGGGACGCCCCCCGTTGATGTTCCTGCAACGATCCAGGCCCGACGCCATCGATTCCGCCGTGTTGTCGCCAGACGCATTCGTGTTGCATGCCGTCTCAGATCCCGAGCAGCGCTGGTATACCAACGCGGCGACGCAAGCAGACTTCGATGGCGATGGTCATATTGATCTGGCGATTGGCAACTATTTTCAAGATGGTGCACATATTTTAGATCCAAGCGCGACGGATGATCAGCAAATGCACCATGCCATGTCGCGGGCCCTTAACGGTGGAACCAACCGACTGTTACTGGGGCAGGGGGGGACGTCAGGACGGGAACCCACTGTCTCATTTCGCATGGTTAACGATGCCTGGACCAGCGATGTGGCGCATGGCTGGACGCTGGCCATGGGGGCTTGCGACCTGGACGGTGACATGTTGCCGGAACTTTATTGTGCCAACGATTTTGGCAATGACCGCCTGTTACACAATCGGTCTCGGCCCGGAAAACCCGCGTTTGCCGTCGTGGATGGCACCAAACGCTGGAATACCTCGAACTCCAAGGTATTGGGGCACGACTCCTTCAAGGGAATGGGGGTCGATTTTGGCGACCTCAACGGTGACGGATGGATGGATATCTACGTCAGCAACATTGCTGCTGTTTACGCGTTGGAGGAGAGCCATTTCGTTTTTTTGAGTACCGGTGATATCGAGTCGTTCCAGCGCGGCAAGGCGCCCTATGAAGAGTCCTCGGAACAGCTGGGGTTGGCACGCAGTGGCTGGGGATGGGAAGCCCGTCTGGCGGACTTCAACAACGATGGAGTCCTCGAGGCAATCCAGGCTACCGGCTTCGTTCGGGGGACGCGCAACCGATGGCCGCAGTTGCACGAGGCGGCCATGGGGAATGATCTATTGCTGCGTTATCCGGCCGCATGGCATCGTGTCCAGCCGGGGGACGATTTGAGTGGTCACGACATTAATCCCCTGTTCGTTCGGTCCAAAAGCGGTCGCTTTTACGACCTTTCTGTTGATCTTCAGATCGCCGACCCCCAGGTGACGCGTGGTATCGCGACCGCCGATATCGATGGCGACGGCGACCTCGACTTTGTGATCGCCAATCAATGGGATGACTCGTGGGTCTACCAGAATACCTCATCGCGCGCAGGAAAGTTCTTGGGGCTGAAGTTGTTCCTCGGCGACCAGGCATCAGGAAGTGACATGGTGGTGGATCATCCCACGCATCCCGTCGATGCCGCACCGGCCATCGGTGCCTTGGTGAGGGCACATCTGCCGGACGGGCGCATGCTCGTATCGCAAGTGGACGGCGGCAATGGCCACTCAGGGAAACGAAGTCCCGACGTCCATTTTGGTTTAGGACAGATTCCTGACGACGCCGTAGTGTCCGTTGATATCCGCTGGCGAGATCGTCGCGGAAATATCCATTCGTCGAAACATGATATGACGCCAGGGTGGCATACTCTGGTGATGGGCGGCAGCCAACATGGCAGACAAGCCAGCAGACGTCAGGCTACGAATCGCTTTATGGCCGCGAGTACTCGTTAACAGCAATTACCCAGTTAGTCGCCAACGCACGGAGTATTGGCCGCGAGGGACTTTTACGATGACAATGACTATGAGTCAAAACCAACCACGCCCCACAAATGCAGCCCCAGTTGCTGGGAAGTCGAAAGCGAAGGACAATTGGTATGCCAATGATCGGTTGGGCGGACTGCGAAGATTCGCCATTGCGATTACCGTGCTGAATATTCTCGGGCACTTGTGGCTAGGATTCGAGCAGGCTTGGGCCCACCCATTCGTCGCCCTTGCGGCGGCGTACGGCACCGAATTCATCCTGGAGTTCGTGGACAGTCGCGCTCAACGCAAAACACCCCGATATCGCGGCAGCTGGAAGACGTTCATCGAGTTCTTTCTTCCGGCACACATCTCGGGAATGGCCGTCTCGATGCTGCTCTATCCAGGAAGTCGATTGATGCCCACCGCATTCGCCGCTGTGGTAGCTATGGCCTCCAAGAACTTATTGCGAGTTCAGCAGCAGGGGCGCGTTCGCCATGTACTGAATCCCTCGAACTTGGGGATCACCGTCACGCTGCTGCTGTTTCCCTGGGTCGGCATTGCCCCTCCTTATCAGTTTACCGAGAATCTGTTGGGGTGGGGGGACGCAATTCTGCCGGCAATCATCATCTGTTCCGGAACATTTTTGAACACCCGCTACACGCGACGGCTGCCGTTGATCGCAGCGTGGCTGACTGCATTCGTCCTGCAAGCCCTCGTGCGCAGTATCTTCTTTGACACCACCTTGCTGGCCGGCCTGATGCCGATGACCGGTGTCGCCTTCCTGTTATTCACTTTCTACATGGTGACCGATCCGCCCACCACGCCCAGTACAACTCAAGGACAAATCGTCTTCGGCGCGTCCGTGGCAATCGTCTATGGCATACTCATGGTTTCGCAGATCGTATTCGGGCTGTTTTTCTCACTCACGATCGTGGCCACATTGCGATACGTCTATCTATTATTGCTCAATCGACAGGCAAGCCAGCAGGGGGCGGGATTGGTAACAGGTAATCTCGGCAGCACACTCACCGCACTGCCGGTTTCGAAAACTGCGCCGACAGCAACGATGCCAACAGCAACGACGCCAACAGCAACGACGCCAACAGCAACGCGGCCGCCGGCAACGACTTCAGCGAGTTCACAGCTATGAACCCTCGGATTGCAATTGTTGGAATGGCGTGCGTCTATCCAGATGCCCACGACCATTACGCCTTGTGGGAAAATGTTTTGGCCGGGCGCCGCGCATTTCGACGAATTCCCGCCGAACGTCTTGATTTGCAGGCCTATGGCGCGGCGGAGTCTGGCGCGACCGACAAGACGTATGTTACGCAAGCCGCAGTGATCGAAGGTTACCAGTTTGACCGCGAGAAGTACCGCGTTTCTGCCACTACGTTTCGTCAAGTGGATCCCACTCATTGGTTGGCGCTAGATACAGCCGCACGAGCCCTGGAAGACGCGGGATTCACCGACGGTGACGGTTTGCCGCGTGATCGGACCGGCGTCATCGTGGGGAATTCGCTCACCGGCGAATTCAGTCGCGCGAATCTAATGCGACTTCGCTGGCCCTACGTGCGACGTGTCCTCGAACATGTGTTGGCGGACCAGAGTATCTCTGCTTCGACCCGTCGTGAGGTCGCGCAACAAATGGAACACCTTTACAAGGAGCCGTTTCCAGAGTTTGGCGACGAGACGCTCGCGGGCGGGCTGGCCAACACGATTGCTGGCAGAATCTGCAATCACTTTGATCTGCACGGCGGCGGTTTCACGGTCGACGGTGCTTGCGCTTCTTCTCTGTTGGCTGTTGCCAATGCCTGTTCGGCGCTCGTCGCTGGGGATTTGGATGTGGCGATTGTCGGCGGGGTCGATCTGAGTCTCGATCCGTTTGAGCTGGTAGGGTTCGCACAAGTTGGCGCGCTAGCGACACGCGAGATGCGCGTTTACGATCGTGCCGCCGAGGGATTTTGGCCGGGGGAAGGCTGCGGCATGGCAGTCTTGATGCGGCAGATCGATGCCGAACGAACCATGCGACGGATCTACGCCAGTATCGCCGGCTGGGGGATCTCCTCCGATGGCAGCGGAGGCATTACTCGTCCGGAGGTTGCCGGCCAACAGCTGGCGCTTTCGCGAGCCTACGCGCGGGCCGGATTTGGAGCCCACACGGTTGCTTATTTCGAAGGACATGGAACTGGCACAGGTGTTGGCGACGCCACCGAGTTAAAATGCCTGCGCACGGTTTGTAGCGAGTCGGGACGGTCGATGCGACCGGCAGTGGTCGGTTCCATCAAGGCGAACATCGGGCATACAAAAGCTGCGGCTGGTATCGCCGGGCTGATCAAAGCCACCATGGCACTTTGCTCAGAGGTTGTTCCGCACAATACTGCTACGTTCGAGCCCCATCCCGAAATCGATGGCCAGACAATTGCCGTGGCGACGGAAAACTGTTCGTGGCCACGTGAAATGCCACTGCGGTCGGCCGTAAGTGCCATGGGATTCGGTGGCATTAATACGCATGTTGCCCTTGAACGCTCCGCGCCACGGCGAAGAACGACGAGCAACGTGCGGGCAACGGAACCATATCGGTCGCGCCAAGATTGCGAGTTGTTCCTTTTTTCCGCGCCGAGTCGCGCTGCACTACGGGCTGAGGTAGCATCGCTACTTCCCGTGTGCGATCGCATGTCACGCGCTCAGTTGACCGATCTAGCTTGCCACCGCGCACAACAATTGCAACGCGACCGTGCTCGTGCCGCCATCGTCGCCGCGACACCCGCGGAATTGGCCGCTGGCATCCAGTCGATTCTTCGAAAGTTGTCGGACGACACGCCGTTTTTCCATGACGATCGTGGCGTGGCGGTGGGTGATAGCCCTCAATGTGCCCGAGTCGGCTTCTTGTTTCCCGGCCAGGCGTCTCCCTCGCATGGAGATGGAGGTGCGTGGCTCCGTCGATTTGAAGCCGTAGCGCAGCGTTATCGTGATATCGCACGAAACGGTCCTGATGGAGACGGTCCTGATGGAGACGGTCCTGATGGAGACGGTCCTGATGGAGACGGGGAGACACGCCATGCGCAGCCAGCCATCGTACGCGCTGCGTTGGCTGGACTCGACGTCCTGGACGCCTTGAACGTTCACGCGCACTTGGCGATCGGACACAGTCTGGGCGAATTGGTCGCCCAACATTGGGCCGGTATGATTGACGATCGTTCGGTACTGGAATTGGCGGCCGCACGCGGAAAAGCTATGTCCCAACATGGCATCGGTGGCGGCGCGATGGCCAGCATCTTGGCGACATCGGAGGAAGTGGAGCGACTCTGCCACGGCCAGGACGTCGTTATTGCCGCCTGTAATGGGCCGCGACAGACCGTGGTTTCTGGTGACCATCGAGCCGTCCGGAAGGTAGTTCAGCGAGCGGAAGAACGTGGCTTGTCCGGGGTTGTCTTGCCGGTATCTCACGCATTCCACTCGCCGCGAATGCTGCCCGCCGTCGAACCGCTACGGAACGTGCTGGAAACGTTATCGTGGTCCACCCCATGCCGGAGATTTATCAGCACGATTACGGGACTCGCATGGCAACCCACCGATGATGCTAAAAGCCTGCTGCTTGATCAACTTACTACGCCAGTCCGCTTCGAGCAGGCGTTCCGGTCGGCCAACGCCGAGGTGGATATTTGGGTTGAAGTTGGACCAGGGCAGGTGTTGCAGGGGCTGGCGCGACAGATGACCACGTCTCCCGTTGTCGCCGTAGATGCGGGCTCAACGTCACTCCGCGGTCTGTTGTCTGCCGTCGCGATCGCCTTTGCACGGGGAGTCGCCCTGGATTGGCGTTTGCTGTTTCACGATCGATTCTCGCGCGTGTGGACCGATCCCGAACAGTGGCGGTTTTTCTCCAATCCATGCGAGACGCCCCTTTCCAGAAGCGAGGATGCGACGAGCGAGGATGCAACCAGGAGTAGGAAACGCCCGTCAACGCCGCGACGGGAGTTGTCCCGAAGCCATGCTACGGCGAATGTGTCGGCCCAAGTCGCCGAGACTTCAGGCAATGTCCATTGTGCGGATAGGACGCATCTTGCCGCCGAACCTATCATTGAGGAATGGAAAACACAGGAAGTGG
>JAGQPD010000450.1 GCA_020426865.1 Planctomycetales bacterium | reverse complement strand
CGGCGCGAATGTACTGTTCTTGCTCGACAGCCTAACAAGGCTGGCAACCGCACAGCGCGAACTAGGGCTAAGCCTCGGCGAACCGCCCAGTGCACGCGGCTATCCACCGTCCGTTTTTCAAATGCTGTCGCGCACACTCGAACAACTGGGAAACAGCTCGACTGGCACCATCACGGCGATCCTTACCGTGTTGGTCGACGGCGACGACATGAATGAACCGATCGCCGACTCGGTTCGCTCGATCGTCGACGGGCACATTACCTTGACTCGGCAGTTGGCGGAGCGGGGGCATTTTCCGGCAGTCGATGTATCGCAGAGTCTGAGTCGTGTGTTCCGCGAAATTGCCGCCCCTTCGCACCAAAAAGCCGCACAGGCCATTCGGCATATCCTGGCCACACACGCCGAAGTAGCTGACCTGCTTCGCGTGGGGGCTTACGTCAAGGGTACGTCGCCGCAAGTGGATCGTGCCGTCGACCTGCTACCCACCGTCAATGCCGTGTTAACACAACCTGTGGACTCCCGTTCCACGCTTCCGGTAACTTTGGACGCAATGCAGCGGATTGCGGCACAATGGCCGTTTGTAACGTAAGATTGAGATGGTAGAGGAACGAATCAAGAAAGCCGCAATAGTCATGACGACCTTCTATGGTGAGTTTAACGGATGAAACGATTTTCATTTCGCCTGGATCGGCTGCTGAATTTACGACAGCAACGCCTGCGCGAGGTTGATTTGGAGACCGCGCAGCTCGGCGTCAAGATCCAGTCGATTTATCAACGGATTCATGAGGGAAATGCCGAGGTCGAGCGACTGAGTTCGGAAGGAGAGTCGGCAAGTAACACGCCGTGGTGGCACGTCCGTCACCAAACCGAACGGATATTGAACGACATACGATCTGCCGAGATGGAGTTGGCGCAACTTGCCGAGCAACTGAGGGAAGTACAGCAAAAACGCGCGAAGGCCGCGGCAGGGGTCAAAGCACTCGAGACCCTTCGGGAAGACCGGTGGAATCTGTTTCGCCTGGAATGGGAACGAGAACAGCAATCCGAACTGCACGAACACATCCTAAAGAATTGGGGCGCGGGCAGCAGCGAGCCCGGGGAGGAAGTTGAGCGATGGTAAAGAAAATCCTGCCGATCGTATTCGGTCTGATCGTATTCGGCCTGGGCTTGGGAGCGTCGGTGGCTTGGCAACAGATGCAACAAGCTAAATTGGACGAGGAAGAGCAACAGACTGACGAACTTGTGGAACGCGTACCGTCGCAACCGGGTGACGTCGTCGAAAGCGTCGCGTCCAACCCGCAGCAGACGCTTCCGATTGTCGTGCGGTCCGAATCGCTTTCGCCGGAAGAACTGTTTCGCTTTGGCGAAAAATTCAAAAGGCAGGAAGCCGTACTCAAGCAGCAAGCGGAACAACTGGAGGAACAACGCACTCGCATGAAGTTGATGTCTGACGACATCCGGGGGGCACAACGCGAACTGGAAGGTATCCACTCGCAGATACAGGACTCATTGCGTGAAGCGGATCAGTTGTTGGTCAAACTTCAAGTAAGTTCACAGGAATTGAAAACGCTCAAGCAAGAACAGGAAACCAGGCAGCAATCCGACAAGAGCTCGCAAACCAGCGTAGATGTGGCCGCGAATCTCGAAAGAATGGCGTCGATCTTCGGTTCCATGTCTCCCGAATCTGCGGCGGTCACACTACAGAAACACGCCGATAACGGAAATATGGAATTGGCGGTCCAACTGCTCGCCAATATCGAAAAGCGCAAGGCTGCGAAAGTACTGGAGCAAATGGAAGACAAGAACCTGTCGGCGTCGCTTTTGGAAGCCACACGCGACTACAAAGATCCCGAATCCCGAAACAGACGATAATCGTTACCGCTGAGAATGGGAGGTACCCATGGCTGGAAACGCGGAACAAACCGCGGAAAAACCGAAAAAGGGGCTCCTGTCGCTGCTGATCTGGCCCGTCATTGGGTTGGTATTTGGTGGCGCCGGATTCGCTGTCCCCATGCTCGCTCCGGGACTGTTTGGTGCCAAAGCCGACGAGTCCCAAGTCGAGGAAAAACTTGAACCAGTGGAATATACTCCGGCCTACATGGAATTCGGAGAAACGACCGTGAACTTGAATTCGGAAAAGTCCAACCGATTCCTGCGCGTGAACATCACCCTCGAATTCGACAAGCTGGATGAAAAGATGGTAACCGAGACGGTCGAAGGCCGAAAGGCATCACTCCAAAGTTGGCTCCTGAGCTATTTGTCTGACCAGGGCCTGGAAGAAACGAAAGGGCGGGCCGGTCAAAACCGCTTGCGCCGCGAAATTGGTGACTACCTCAATTCAGAATTATTCGACGACGGTTACGATCATATTCGCGATGTCCTATTCACCGAGTTCAGTGTTCAATGATCCCACGGAACGAACAGTCTGCCAAAGCATTTGATTTCCGACGCCCCTGCCGGCTGTCGGTTCCGGTGGAAAAACGCATCGGTAAATGGCAGGCCGCGTTCTGTTCGCTCGTTCCTGAGAAGTGGGCACCACTACTGCCGCTGTCGCTGCAATGGAGCCCCAGTGCTACGGAAACCGCAGCACCAATGCAGGCGGAATCCGCCATCCCCCAGGCCGGGTTTGGCGTGCACTTGCGAAATCTGCCGCAACCGACACTGCTGACGTTGCCACGCAACCTCGCCATTCTTCTGGTCAACGGCGTCGTTGGCAGTCAAACGGATGAACTACCCCAAGACCGAAAACTGACGGAGGTCGAGATTTCCTTGCTAGAGTTGCTAGCTCAGGAAATGCTGAATGCATTGAATGAGTCCTGGTCGATCGCAAATGAGAACCCCTGTCGGCTCGGGGCATTCGATCCACTTCCCCGCCTGGTCCGCGCCTTTGCTGGGCAAGAAGACCTGGTAATCGTCCGTTTTCAAGTCGGCAACGATACGATCGGCCTGCATTCCTGCCATTGGTACTGGCCCGAGTCGGTGGCAATGGCACTCTTCCCGCAGGAAGATGACGATGACGAACAGCTGCTACACGCCGCTCAAATGAAAGAAGTTGCCCAGCGAATTCCGATGCAAGTTTCCGTCCGCTTAGGGTCGGCCAGCTTGCACGTATCGGAGCTAGCAACATTAAGTTGCGGAGATGTGATCGTATTGGACCAGCGTGTTGGGGATCCCCTGACCGGTTACGTGGGGGAAAAACCTGTCTATGTGGGGTGGGCCGGACGCGTGGGAAATCGGCAGGGTTTTCAGGTAGCGGAAGTAAATCCATAAAGCACTACCTATCTTCACCAAACTATCCACACGGCACAATCGACAGAAAACGTTCAAGCCTCACACGTCAAAAACCCGAACAGTAACTAGCGGGATTGGGCAGAACAAGAGACCGCGACGTGTGAGGGGCAGATGTCAGACGAAAAACGTGCGCCGGACGAGGACGTCGTCGACGGGACGACCGAGGCCGGGCAATCAGCAACGGAAACCGCGACGGCGGCGAGCGCAGCGAAGGACATTCCGGTCCAGGTCGCCGAATTTGCACGACTCGGCGATGGGGACGGGCCCGTGGGCGAGGGCTCGCCGATCGACCGTTTCTATGACGTCAATGTCACGGTGTGGGCGGAGCTCGGTCGCGTAACAATGTCATTGGGGTCGCTGATGCAAATTGGCGAGGGTTCCGTGATGAAACTGGATCGGCCCATTACGGGTCCCGTGGACTTGATGGCCCAGGGGGTACGGGTTGCGCGCGGTGAAGTGGTCGTCGTTGACGACTGTTTTGCGATCAGAATCAAGGAGATTGAGCCATCGCGGAAGATGGCGGGCTAAACGCGGAAAAAATGTAAATCATGCGCGAAACGATCGTCACATAACACATAAAAGCAGTTGCCACGTTGGGCAGATGTGGCAGCTGTCATGGGGCACTAGAACGATGACTGTGGGCAGTACGGTCAACGTCGACACGAACCTTGGGTTCAACCATCGCAGCGAAACGCTACTTTCGCTGGCGTTGCTGGGCGTATTGGTAGTGTTGTTAGTTCCCCTCCCTCCATTCCTGCTGGACATGCTATTGGCCGGCAATTTGGGTGTCACGGTTTTGTTATTACTGGTGACACTGGGCGTCCGTCATCCGTTGGACGTGTCTGTATTCCCCTCGCTGCTGCTGTTGTTTACGTTGTATCGTTTGTCGTTGAACGTGGCCACAACACGCCTGATTCTTCTGGGTGGCGAGGCGGGGCAAATTGTTCAGACGTTTGGCAACTTCGTCGTTGGCGGCAACTTGATCGTAGGGATGGTGATCTTCTTGATTTTGATCATCGTTCAATTCGTGGTGATCACCAAGGGTGCGGGGCGGGTGTCGGAGGTCGCGGCGCGGTTCACGTTGGATGCGTTACCGGGCAAGCAGATGGCGATCGATGCCGAGTTGAACGCGGGAACGCTCGACGAAAAAACTGCCCGGGAACGACGCGCACAGTTGGCACGCGAGGCGGAATTCTATGGTGCCATGGACGGTGCCAGCAAGTTTGTGCGTGGCGATGCCATTGCGGGCCTGATCGTTACAGCCATCAACTTGATTGGCGGCATCATGCTTGGCGTCACCAACGGACTGACAATCCAGGACGCCGTGACGCAGTATTCCATCCTGACGGTTGGCGACGGTCTTGTGTCTCAGATTCCGGCCCTGATCATTGCGACCGCTTCGGGCCTGCTAGTGACGAAGGCGGGATCGCAATCGAGCTTAGGCCACGAGATCGGTGGGCAGATGCTTGGCAGTCCTCGCACGCTGGCGTTGGGAGCGGGAATCATGTTTGTGGTTTCCTTGACGCCCGGCCTGCCGAAATTGCCGTTTTGGGCCATGGGAGCTGGCCTGATCTGGTACGTCCGTCGGCGTCGTCCCCACCCTGCCCCCGCTGCCGAACCCAAGGAAGACCCGGCAACCGCACCGGCCCGGGCCGAACGGGAACTGCTGGACGATTTCCTGCAAACCGACCGTGTCTGTGTCAAGGTCGGAGCGCGTTTGATGCCGCTGGTTCATTCCAAACACATCAAGGGGCTCGCCGAGCGGATTCCGACTCTGCGACAGGATCTCACGCAACAACACGGTTTCTGGGTCCCCGCCATCAGAATCCGTGACGATCTACAGTTGCCATCGGACAGCTACCAGATTCTGATCACCGGCCGCGAAGTTGCGCGAGTCACACTCCATCCCGACGACCTGTTGGCGATCGACCCCGGCAGCACCAAGCTGGAGATCGACGGTGAAAATACGCACGAACCGACATTTGGGTTGCCCGCCAAATGGATTCGCACCAATGACCGGATGCGGGCAGAACTGGCCGGATACACCGTTGTCGACGCGCCGGCAGTGCTCATCACCCACCTTGGCGAGACATTGCGTCGCTACTCGCACGAACTGTTGAGTCGCGACGACCTGCAACGCCTGTTGACCAAGCTTCGTGAGGTCTGTCCAACAGTCGTCGACGAAATGAAACCCGACAACCTGCGGATAAGCACGCTGCACCAACTGCTTATCGCGTTGTTGAAAGACCGCGTTCCCGTCACGGACCTGGCAATGATCCTGGAATCGGCGTTGAACCACGTCGGGCGGTGCAAGGAAACTCCCGAGCTGGCCGAGGCGGTACGTCAGGATTTGGGAAGAGTGATCTGCGACTCATTCCGGACCGACGGCGGACAGGTACGAGTATTGGTCCTGGAGCCTCGGCTGGAAGCCTACTTGCGTGAAACACTAAAAGACCGTGAGTTGTCGCTCCCAATGCCTGTTCACGAACGGCTCGTGGCAACGATGAGCAGTCATTGGCAAAAGGCGTCGGTGGACGGTCATGAATTCGCAGTGTTGACCGACCGACCGTTGCGACGGGCCCTGAGGAACGCTATTGAGCGATCGCTGCCGGACCTGCAGGTAATCGCCTACACCGAGGTCCCACGGGACTTGCAAATCGACCCCGTCGCCGTCGTACGCAAGCAAGAAATCGTCCCCCTGGCTGACACGCCAGCCAATGTCGGTGCCATGACGGCACTGGCGAAGTAGTGCAATTTGAAGAGACATAAACGTCGTCGAAGAAGTTACCGTGCAGAAGCCACATGTCCGAGGAACAGGCAAACCGACCATGGGTCACGGCTCTTACGCTGCTGACAGCCGCGATGGCAACGCTCATCGCGATTGCCTGCGGCGTGGAACCAGACCAGGTGCTCCTGCGTGCCGCCACTTGTGCAGCTACGACGTGCGCGTTGGGTGTGGTTGTGAAGGAAGTGTGTAAGTTAGTAGTCACTGAAAGTTCAAACTGAGTACCGATGACATCCATGACGCGCGCACGACAGACGTACGAAAAACAGGCACGCAAGCAGATGGTCGATCAACTGATCTTGGATCATCTGGACTTCGTACGCAACATCCTCGGAAAACTCGTGGCCCAGTTGCCCAACGATGTTGATACGGAGAACCTCGAGTCTGCGGGTGTGTTGGGATTGGTAGAGGCGGCACAACAATTTGACCCCCAGCGCGAAGTCGCATTCAAGACGTTTGCCTACACCCGTATCCGCGGGGCAATCCTGGATGAACTGCGGCGGAATTCTCCCCTGCCACAGAAAATGATGCAGCAAATCGCTCGGATCCGGACTGTTTGCGAAACCATGCCGCCGCCAATCACCCCCGAACTGCTGGCGGAAAAAACGGCCATGAGCCTGACAGACGTCGAGCAGACCCTCGAGGCCATGCGGCTGTCCCGAATTCGCACCGGTCAAGATTCCGTTACGGTATTGGGCAGCATTCGCGACATGCGTCATGAACGCCCGGAGGCCCCCATCGAAGATGCCGAATTAAAGGCCATCCTCGTCGACTCCATTACACGGCTCCCCGAAAAAGAACGACTCGTGATCACGCTCTATTACCTGGAAGACCTCCGTCTAAAAGAAATCGGCGAGGCGTTGCGGCTTTCCGAATCACGCGTGTCACGCATCCTTGCCAAAGCCGAGTTTCGGCTTAGCCAATATGTACGATCCCAAATAGGTTAAATCATATGCTCCGAAATCCCGGTGAACAGGATATCCGTCCCCGAGCTGTTGTGCCGCGTCAACGCGTCAACGTCGGCCCCCAGGCAACGCGCGTCGTCGTGCCCGGTTGCCAGTCCGACCATGAACCTCAGATTCAAGTCATCACCAATTCCGAGAGGATCGAAGCCATTGAAGTCACCTGTGGCTGCGGACGCCGCATACGACTTGTCTGCCAATACGACGAATCAACATAATCAACCACCTCTACTCTTCGCGGTGTACTATGTTCCTAACTCGACGACATTTCCTCGCGGCCCTCTTCGCATCGGTTCTGCTGCTTTCCGGCTGCAACGCCATCCCCAATCATTACTACTCGTGCGGACAACCCAGTGCCGGCGGAATGCAGCTTCCCTTTAATCCGATTTGTCGACATTGCGGCCATAAAACTAGTGGTCCCCCTGCCGACGCAGGGAATCTGACGTTCCCCCCCGATTCAGCCAACACGTACCACGAAAGAATCGAGACATTGCAAAAAGGCATCGACCTTGCCACAGACACTAATAAGTCGCTATCCGATGACCTCAAGCAGTGCAATCGCCAACTTGTCGACTACCGCGGACGAGTAGAGAAATGTGAGCGCGATCTAAAGAACACCGAACAGAATCTTCATGCGTATCAGCAGCAGTACGAAGCACTGGTAGCTCGGATGGATCGTGAAGAGGACCATCGTAATGATCAACTTCGTAACATCTCCAGCAAGCTGTACCAGATTATTTTGCAGCAAAAGACCGCGATGGAGACGGCGAATTTTGAAACACTACCCCCACCGCCCAACCACTAAAATGTCCCACGGCTGTCCTCAGCCGTCAATCGTTACCCGGCATGTCGGACTTGGCTTCAGCGCAAAAAAAACGCCCGCACCGGCCGTCGCCGGTACGGGCAGCCTGCGAAGATGGGGCAGCACCTCGCAGGCTTGGGCAGCTGCCCAACTGATTTCAATCAATCACTTCACTTGCCTATTTCACGTAATCAGGGAATCTCACACCCAAGAATCTGGCGCGGGAACTAAGGCCCCATTCTATGTCTACACTCCCCGCGCCCGAATGCGATGGAAGCATTCAGTCGGCAGGCGCGGGCCGCGCGAAAAAGCCTCTTCGATACTAACTTCTTCGGCCAGAAAGTCTACTGTTTCGCACGAAAATCTTTCCCTTTTTCTGCGACTGGCACCATCGTAACCTAACCTAGCCCCGCCTACAACTGCGCCACGCCTAAATTCATCTCCTACTCGCTCGTTTTCGCCCGCCGCCCCCCCTATCGAACGGGTGGCCCCCCAAACCGCCACCCTAATGGGGGGGCATAGACACCAAGATGCTAGCGGATGATATTGGTCAGTTCCTCTAATACTTGGTCGCTGACGGTGATTGTCCTTGCGTTGGCGGAGAATCCGCGTTGAGCGACGATCAGCCGGGTAAACTCAAAGGCGATGTCCACGTTGGACGACTCGAGTTGGCCGCCGGCGATCGCCCCGCGATTGCCGGACGTGGCCGCCCCCAACTGGGGCTCGCCGGAATTCAGGGACTCCTCAAAATAGTTGTCACCAATCCCTTTTAAACCGTTGTTGTTCTGGAAGGCGGCGATAGCCAATTGCGCCAGCGGGAGCGTCCGACCGTTGGAAGCAACGCCTTCGACAACCCCGTCCAGTGAGATACTCACTGACGTCAGCGAACCGGGCGCAAAACCATCCTGCGAGGCAACGAGAAACTGGTCGTCACCGTTTTGTTGCAGTTCGTTGGGAGCCGGACTGAAGTCTAGGTCGATGGTTTGGGCGGCGGCAATGCCGTTGAATTGAATCGTGATGTCGGTGTCGCCGTCACCGATTCCGTAGATTTGCTGAAGGCTACCGTCATCGTTAAAGGTAATCTGGTTGACGGCGCCATCGAGCATTGTCCCTTCTTCCTCATCGATCTCGACCTGCAGATTCCAGGTATTGCTTGTCGGTTGTCTGACAAACCGCAAGAGCAATGTGTGTTCGTTGCCTTGCACATCATAGATATCAACGTTTTGCAGGAATTCATCGGCCTCTTTGCCCTCAACGTCGACCTCCATTTGATGCTGCCCGAATTGGGTGAATCCGGTATTGTCGTCCCGATCCTCAAGCTTGAGGTTCAAAGGAGACACACCTGGTGTATTGGCCTCGATCGTGATGTTGCCGCCCGCTGTCAGCGACACAGTCGATTCGGGATAAGCCGCCTCAATTCTGTCTCTCAAGTCGCCGAGAGTCGATGTACCTGTAATCGTGTAGGTGGTGGCGACGGGGTTTCCATCTGCGTCGGTGCCACTGATGTCGATAATGTCGCCCGCTACATATGGCTGTTGATTATCGTTGAGGTCATTGAGCAGCGTGGCCGCAGTTGCGGGTGTGGTGTCATCCACCATGAAAGGTGAGCTTGTTGACAATAGTTTCGCTTTTTCACCGGTTGCCTTACCGGAGAGATTTCCATTGAGTTCGACGGCCTCGGTGGCCTTACCTGGAATGATCGCTCCGAACGGGATACGGATTCTCGAGTCGCCGGGAATTTGAAAACCGGTCGAATTCGGCGCGGGTTCACCGAGGCTACCGAGTCGTTGGACGTGATAGCCGGTACTTGGGTCAATGAGGTACTGTTCCTTGTCCAGCGAGAACGCGCCGGCTCGTGTGTACAGATTGCGGATACCATCGTTCACGACGAAGAACCCCTCGCCCTGGATAGCGAAGTCGAATAGGCCTCCGGTCAGCTCGAGATTACCTTGACTGAATCGGCGAGTGATCTGGCCAAGTTTGACACCCGAGCCGATTTGATTGGGCGTCACGCCCCCCGCGTCACCGTTGCTCGCGCTGGTAGCGGGACGGACTGTTTCGTAGAGCAAATCAGCGAATAAGATTCGATGGCCCTTGAACGCCGTGGTATTCAAGTTCGCCAAATTGTTCCCCACGACACTCAGCATCTGCTGGTGGGTGACCAGCCCCGAGACGCCCGTCAAAAGTGAATTGGCCATAAAAGGAGTTCTCCTGAATCTACGAAGTTGTTAAACGGAATCGGGCCTTTCAAGCCTCAATCTAACTGGCTGCTGAAGTGTCACTCGCCTGGCTAGCATCCGTTGTCGTAATCGCAGCCGATGTATCAGGTGATTCGCTCAATCGACTCGCGTCGGCAATCTCTCTCACGCGCGACGTGGAGATGTCTTTGCCGTCGATTCGCACCGTTACACCTTTTTCAGTGACTTGCACCTGCTCAATTACCCCCTGCTTTAAGTCGGTGCTGTTGTCGACTTGATAGGCGACCGTCCGACCGATCAAGCTGTTAGCCTGGGCGATTTCCTGGAGCCGCATCATGGATTCAAAATTTGCATTCAGCTGGTCAAGCCCGTCGATCATGGCGAGCTCCTGCAAGTTGGTGATCCCCGAGATCTCCTGCAGACTGACCGCATCGTCATTGATCGCCAAGTGCATATGTCCGTCATACAGAAAGGCGGATTCAATAGGGCCGCGCAACGTTTGGCCCGTGTCCGGATCCTTATATGTGGCAATTTTGCCAACCAACGACGAACTCTGTGTCAACTCCTGTAACCGCAGCATTTCAGAAAAGCTGGCATTGAGTTGTTCGACACCCTCCAGTTGCGAGAACTGCGCCAGTTGCGTCGTGAAGTTCTCACTACTGGTGGGGTTGAGTGGGTCTTGATTTTGTAACTGTGTTACCAATAGTGTCAAGAATTCGTCTCGACCTACGGCGCTGTTGATCGTTTGAAGTGCCATCTCTGTCGTTTCACCTTTGACTATGCAACGATATTAATCCGGTACCGCCGGTCCTGAACATCGCGTCCCCTGGCGTCGGTTCCGTAGTCAGCCGATTCGCCACCGCGCACGTTCGCCGCTGGCGTTCGGCGTTGAAACGCGTTTTGCTCCGCACCGCCACGTCCACCATCCGACAATTGAAATCCGTCGATATTTACCCCTGCCTGTTGCAGCGAGTTTCGCAACTGGTCAAGCTGCCCATTGAGAACTTCCCGGACAGCTTGATCGCTCGCATGCAACTGAACCGTCAAGCGGTCGTGGCGATCCTCGAGGCGAACCAACACGCGTCCGAGTTCTGGGGGATCAAGCCGCATCTCGAATTCCGTGTGCCCTGGACGCTTCATTAGTCGTGATTCTGTGATGATCTCCGCTCCCAATTGCGTCCGCAATTGCTCAGCCAACGACGGTGTCGGGCGGGTCTCAGGGCCAGTAAAACGTGGTTCGTTTCCCCGGCTGACGTTCGTCGCCGACGAAGTCGGTTCACTAGTGCTAAACGTCGGTGACGAGGCGTTTGACGTTCGAACCCCTCCGTTGCGTCCGGCCGTTGTCACCGATTCAGCAACCGCTGCCGGCGTTGAGGAATCACGAGCCAATGGGGTTGTTGGAGGCACTCCCGATTGCATCTGCTCGACCCGCCCCATGACCGATGCCCCCTCCACTCCCTTTGCTACCGGCGTGGCCGATGCGTGCTCCACCGATGGTGTAAACTCCATTACAGTACCGGGGTCGACGCTTTCCACTCGGCTCGAACGCATCCGCATCGTACGGTCGACTTGCGACGGTGGCGCAGCGTTCGGCAATTCGCCACCGTTCTGTCCCGCGTTCCCAAGGCGATCAACACGTACCGTCGGTCGCAACTGCACGTCCTTATTGGTTGGGTCCGCAGAGCCATCAAGTACCGACGGGTCAACGGCTCCGGGCATCTTGTTTTCGCCCCCTTCCGTCCAAGCACTTTCCATCGCCTGCCCGAGGTTCCGGCCGTTAAAGTCTGCCATCTCATTGTCACCGAAACTGACAACGGCCTCGCTATCGTCGGCTGCTCCGGAGGTTATCGTCGATTCGAGTGGGAGGGAATTGGTGGCACTCGCCGGGCTAGCGAAATTGGCCTCATTGGTCGCCGGCGTGGTCTCCGTGAATTCGCCCCCGGCCAGTGCATTGCCGACTCCGAACGTACCGCTACCAGAGGGAGGCAATACGGGTGTTTCCGCCGAACCCGTACTCTCGCCGAACGTGGCAGGCGCCGAGCCAATCGCTGTATTCCCTTCTTTCCACAACCTTAGTTGCGTGGGTAATGCTTCATTCGTGGACTCGGGCAAGCCGCTAGCGACAGTCGGACCGAGTTCCGCGGTAGCACCGTTCTCTGACACCGATGGCACTTTCCCTGGAGTGTCCTTAGCAGCTGCAAGCGGACTCACCATTTCGTCAACCTGTTCGGCTCCCCCATCCATCTGGGGAGTTCCCGCCCAGGTGACCGACAACGGACTGGCGACAATATTTTCGACGCCGACATCTTCTGTAGATTCGCGTAGCACTTCTTTATCCGGATGCATTTGCCAAGTAGTCGCCTTATCTGATTGATCGCGTCGAGTTTCGCGTGCATCCCATGCGCGTCCGTCTCCCTGACGTTCTCGTCCAAGGTACGAGCGTGCGGGGGATTCGGAGACGGGGCCATCGCCATCACGTCGAGACTCGACGCGATGCATCAACTCGGCAAACCTACCTGTTGTGGATGATGCGAAGGTATCGGCGGTACGCCATCCACTTTCAGTGGTGGGCGCAATTTGCGAAAAGTCAATCGCGACAGGCGCTGCAGTGAGGGAAATAGGAGTCATTTCAATTTCAAACGGGCGCACGAACCGATGTGTAAATCGAACTCGTTGCTG
>JAGQPD010000449.1 GCA_020426865.1 Planctomycetales bacterium | reverse complement strand
CTACGTTGGCGCCGAAATTGTCTTTCCAGATGGTATAGTCGGCGGCATCGACGGAACCATTCTGATTGTAGTCCCCCAACAACACACCTCCCTCTACGTACTCGACGTTTCCGTCCACCATGGCACCGCTGGCCAATTGATAGCGGAAAACAATGTCCCGCGGGTCGGATTGCGGATTGTATGCCAAACCAAGACCTACCTCGGCGTTTTGAGCGATGGTCGAACTTCCCTGCAGGAAAGCTTCGGCAAGGTCGTTTGCCGACGGCGTGCCCAATTCTTCCCAACCGTTGCCGGTATTGTTGTTGGCGCCGCTCCCTTCAAAATCTTGATCCTGCAAGCTGTTCCAACTGGTCGGGCGCAAGCCACCGCCAGCACTGGAAATGCGATAAAAATCGACATCAAAATCGATGGGAGTCGTATTCTTGAGGGTAACGGCGCCAGTCGTCGTGTTGACTTCGAGTGTCATATCCAAACTGACTCCGCCGTAAATCTCCTGGACATCCAGCGCGGACAGTTCGTTATCATAGACGCGCAGGTCATCGATCGAACCATTGAAGTACTGCAGTGCCGTACCGAGCCCGAGCCGACCGATCGCGTAAGGACTCGTGGTGTTATTCATCGGGAAACCCTGAGTCGCGTCGGTAGTTCCTACCAAGCCGCCATCCAAATAGTAGTCCGTGGAAATGGTGCCGCCGTTATTGCGGAAGACGTAAGCGACGTGGTGCCACAGGCCGTCCAACGCCGTGGTGCCTTGGTGCATGTCGACGATGCCGTAGGTCGTCGAAATAAATTCATCGCTCCCACGATCCTGGCGGAATCCCAGGCCCCAACCGTTCGCGGTGAAACCGTCGGGCATATCCGTCGAAATGATCCGCATGACACCGCCATTGCCTGTTGTGTTGACCCAGCTGGCGATGCTCCAGCCATCGTTGTCGTCATCCAACGTGCTGAAGTGGGCCCCTCCCGTGCTCAATGACAGGAAGTCACCATCACCATCCAGCAGCAGGGCGCCCGTTCCAATCACGCCAGCCGTCTGAGTCGCGTCGCCGTTGACGACACCGTTCTGCGTGCCAACGCTATCGGCGCCCAGGTTGGCGGCGTTTTCAAAAGTCCAGTGATTTGTCAGGGCGGCAGACGCCTCCCGACCGGCAAGCGTTGCGACGGAGACGAAGGCCAGTAGCAATACAGCCATCAGGCGGTGTGATCGGCCGCAACGCCCAACATTCCAAAGGATCGTCATTGCGAACAGGCATGGAAGGACACCGGTCGGTTCTGGTACCGATGCCAGCATCGCGGCAAACGCGCCGGCGCCATTCGCGGCATCATACGCATCTTTGAACAAACGAAAATCTGCATCGTCGTTGACGCCATCATAGTTCATGTCACCGCGGAGGTAGCCTTGCCCCAATGTGCCCCCGGACAGATCGGCGAGAAAGCCGGCTTTGTAGACCGGCCAATCGGCCGAGTCGACCGCACCGTCAAGATTCAAATCCCCTGGTTGGAACGATTGGTCGCCGTTGCCGACATACTCAATGCGTGGTCGCAATCCCGAGCCGTCGGCCAACAGCAACTGCATGGTCACGTCCTCGACCGGACCGCGGACCCACGTCGTACCCAAGTTGATCGACTGTCCGACCGCAAGCGACGCGGGCCGAAGTGCGATTTCGCTCAGATCGCTCCCCGATGAGCTTGCCTCGATCCATATGTTGGCCCCGTCGACGGTACCGCCACTGTCGGCGTCGTAATTGTCCGCAATCGACAGCCAAGTACCTGGATTGAGCGACTCGCGCGCCGATTTGATGGAATAGCCCGCAAAGGGGACGGGGGCCCCAGTTCCGTTGGTAAGCTTCACGGCACCACTATCGCGATTGATTTCCAATGTTACAAACCCTCCGAGAACATCTGTCACCAGCGTCAATATCTCACCGGATGTCAGTTCAGTGTCATAGACCCGGAGGTCATCGATGCTCCCTAGGAACGGCTGGTCGGCGGTCGACAATCCTAAAGCACCGATCGCGAAGGTGTTCGTTGTATCGTTGATTCCAAACGCATTCCCCGGTGTCGCGCTGCTTTGCAGCGAACCGTTCACGTAGTAATCGGTCGCGATGCTACCCCCGTTGTTGCGATAGACATAGGCGACGTGCTGCCAATTGCCATTGAGTGCCGTACCGGCGTTGCCTTGCATATCGACAATGCCGTAGGTGGTGGAATACAACAACGTATCACCACTGGTCCCCACGCCCCAACCGTTGGCGGTGAATCCGTCTGGCATGTACGTCGAGAGGAGCCGCGAAACGCCTCCATTGCCGGTCGTCTTGATCCAACCGGCGACCGTCCAGCCATTGCCGTCATCATCCAACGCGTTAAACGATGTGGTACCTCCGACATCAACAATGTCACCGGTTCCACCCAATGCCAACGCCCCACCCCCGACAATCGCGTCATTGGTTTGGGCAGCATTGCCGAGCAAGATACCGTTGTTTCCTGCACTTCCGGAATCGGCACCCACATTGGCAGGATTGTC
>JAGQPD010000448.1 GCA_020426865.1 Planctomycetales bacterium | reverse complement strand
TCGCAGGATCATTGACCAACCGCTCGTTGCCAGCTCAGACCAGGCCGGTCCACCCGAAAGGTCACGAGCCGAGTTCGATCGACTTCCGTCACATACACAGTACGTCCGTCGACGCCGCCGAAGCACAGATTACTTGGGCGAGTTCCCAAGACGTCGATTTCGTGAAGGATTTGCTTTCCGTCCGGCGTCATCTTGATGACAGTCCCTTTTCGGTGCCGAGTGATGTAGAGGTTTCCATCGATGTCGCATCGCATTCCATCGAAACCAAAGTCATCAAATTCGCGTACCAGTCGCTTGTCAGTCAGTTGTTTGTCGGGAGTGATCGTGAACGACCATACTTGCTGCTGCCCGCTTTCGTTGACATACAGCGTCTTACCGTCGGGACTGACGTCGATTCCATTGGTGGTCCCCAAACCGTCGGCCAACAGGTGAGTCTGTCCGTCGAGCCCGATGCGCCACAGTTGTCCTGTCCCTTCAGTCCAATTCGGGTCACTGGCATAGAGTACACCATCGGCGTCAATTGCCAAGTCGTTCGGTTGCGACATTTGCGAGTTATGTGCATGCACTGATATGTCACGCGTTGCGAGATCGACCTTCAGCACATTGTGCCGCGTGTAATCGGCAACGTAGAATGCACTTCCGTCGGGAGTAAAGCGAATGCCGTTCCCGATACTACCTTCGGGCAGTTCAACGAACACTTCGCAAAAGCCATTCGGTCGAACTCGACCAACCGTCCCTTGCCGCGTCAGATTGACGACATAGATATTGCCTTCACGATCGCAGGCAGGCCCTTCAATTCCGTCGGTGAATTCGCCGACTGGGGTTATTGGCCGAGCACAGAACAGCCGGTCGTGTGGTTGACCGAGATTGCCGGCCCAGAAGATGGCATTCCGCAACAGGGAAATGAAATCGGGGTTTTCGAAATCGTCCACATGTCCTAACGACGTGTAAAACGACCGGCCTCCATCGCGCCGCGTGAAGGTCCATGCAACAGGTTCGTCAGGATGTCCATCGGCCTTGCCCTCTAGTAGCGTCGTTGTAGCAGCGGCCAGGGGGGACGTACGATAGAGTGATCCGGCCTGTTGAAATTGGCGACCGCTTAGACCCGCGACCAACGGATGCAGCGAAGTTGACGATACCTGGCTAACGGTTGATTTGACGGTATTCCCCAAGTGACCGTGATAGTTGCCGCCAAAGACTTCGGCATCGAATTCCGGCCAGGCCATCAAGCCATCGGGTGCCGGTTTGTCGTTCAGGCTAAAGGCGTGGCTGGCCGTGCGAATGCCAAGCACCGGTTTACCCTGCGCCACGAAACGCTTGAGATGCGCGATTTGCTCTGCCGGTAGCACTCGGCGTCGGACACTCACCAGCAAGATGTCCGCTTCATCCAACACCGGCAAGCCCGGCAACTCGTTTCGTTCCTTGTCGCTGCCGTATACAAAAGACACGCGAAAGTCGCTTCCCAGGTATTGTCGAGCGAATCGAGGCAGGGTCTCTTCCGTGTGGTATTCGTCATCGGCGATCAGGATCGCCAGGTGAGGACGGTGGTCGTTAGCAAAACGCAGCGGTGGCGAACCGAGGATCTGGTCACTGGAAACTGTTGGGCACACGTGTCGCTCGACATGATCGATGATCAGATCGGTGCCCGTGAAGTGGCTGACATAGGGTGGACGCAGCGGATTGTACATTGTGTCGGTGAGGTCTCGCATCAACACGACATTCTTTCCGTTGCGTGAAAGTTGACGCAATCCAAAGGGGCGACCAAGAACGCACATATTCGTATGCACGCCGCAAAGTATGACATTGTCGATTCCCCGCTTTTCGAGAATGCTCCAAACTTCATCACCGCGATCGCTGACGTAGTCACGCTGGTCATCTATCTCAATCGTGGCCACTTGTGACTTCCAGGGTGCGCGCGGGTTGCGTCCCATGGATGCCAATTGTGCCGCCCATTCGGCGTGTTCAAGAAGATCGTCATCCTCCCCACCGTCCGATTGGTCGATGGGATACGCGACTTTTTCTTCGGCCGGTATGATCGAACACCACGAACGAATATCATCGGGCAGGTTCGTCGACATCGGGACATTCATCGCTCGCAGCCGGGCTGGATGCTTTTCGTAGGTCTCCATACAGTCGCTAGGAGAATGGATGATGGTGACGCCTTGCTCACGTGCCGTTCGCAGGACGTCATTCAAACGCGGAGCGATTTGTTGAACGCGGCGAACTGCGTTCAAGCAGTGATGCAAATCCCACATATCGCAAACGATGATGGCGGTTTCGCTTGGATTCCATTCTTCGTAACGCTGCAGCTGATGGTATCGGTCCGACCCTTCGCTCGTTGCAGTCTGGTATCGCAACAACAGCGGGTACGGGGCAGCGAATGCTTTGGCTGCCGCGCAGCACAACAAGCCGATGGCGGCGACGACGGCGACGATACGGTGTGACGGGCGGTGGAGTATGAACATGATACGAAACCATCCGGGCGTGTGGGGATGTCGGTGGGGTAGGTCAGCTACAACTACGCCATTGTCACCGGACGAGACCGGTAACGCAAGCTCTTTCGCGGCGCGATGTGTGGTCGTTGCGAATCAATGTCCCTTTGCCCGGCTACGTCCCCATTCCTGGCTATTTGCCCATTTCATGTACGACAACAAACCAGCCAGTTTCCATTACATAGCTGGGGCGATTGCGGACAAGTACGGGCTCGATCGCGGCCAATGAAGGTTTGTCGGTAACGGGGTCCACGAAATCGGAGATCACCGAATCAGTATGTACGGCGGACGCATCCTGCCGCAACCGTTCGTATGCCAATTGTGTGGCTGTCTCCACGATTTCCCCAGATACGCGCGGAGGAAGGTCTTGACTGCTACGCACCTTCAATCGCGGATGTGCCAAGATCAGCCCGGGCAGTCGTGTGAGCTGATCGGCGTGGGATTGAAAAACCATGGCGTTTAAAGGGAGGTCAAACATATTGATCTCAACCGGCACCGACATGATGCCAATAATCGTTGGCTCCCCTGAACTTGTTTCCGGGCTCCATACCGGTACCGAAAAAGAAACCATCAGCGTATGCGTATTGACTCCTTCGAATACCGCTGACATATGGACCAGCTCGCTGTCCGAGGCTCGTTCGCGCAGGAACTGAAATGGAGCGATTGTTGCCAGTTGCGGGTCGTTCAGTGGTAGGTCGCGGCCCAAGCCATGAAAATAGTCGCGATGTGCGAATGACTTGCCCACGCTGATGCTGATCTGCATGGGAGCACGAGCGACCTGGGTGCCATCCTGGGAATAGACACACCAGGGAGCGCTCTTGACCGATTCGGCTTTTGCCAATTTGCGTTCCATCAGCCAAGCCTGGAGGGCAGCGCGCCGATTCGCATCGGTGGGATCTTCGTTGACACTGGCCAACAATTGTTGCATCGGTATCATTGCCGATTCTGCTTCGAGCATCCGCCACCGCAGGTCGATTTCATAGGCCAACGACCGGGCGAGGAACCTGGCGGATGTACGAAGGTTCTCCAGCCGTGCTGCCTGTGCGTCGACTCGCATCTGGTCCGCACGGTCGCGTTCCTGATCGGCCGTCTTGGCGAGCTGTCCCATCCAGAACGCCGAGAGCGTGCTGATGATCAAGATCGCGGCCAGGCCCGTCAATGCCGCTTGGGCTGCCAGACGATGGCGACGGCTCCACCGACCGATCTGCTGCCCCAGCGATTCGGAATAGACAGACACAGGGGCGTCAGCCATGTAGTTTTCCAGATCATTGGCCAAATCCAAAGCCGTGCCGTAACGGTCAACTGGTTGCTTGGACATCGCCTTGCGGCAGATGGCGTCCAGCGCCTTCGGTACGCTCGATATTCGCTGCAGGGGCGGGACGAAGGCGCCCTCGATCACCCGCCGCTTAATGTCGTTCGCGTTTTCACCGGTAAACGCCGGAGTCCCCGTTAGTAACTTGTAGAGTGTGGCCCCAAGGCTGTAGATGTCACTCGCTGGCGTGGGATGCAGATCCAATGCCTGCTCGGGGCTCATGTAGGCCGGCGTCCCTACCCCACCGGCTGACGATGTACCGCTGTTACTGCCAGTTGCCGGACAGAGCGTCGCTTCGCCCGGTACCTTAAACGCCTCGTCACGCACGACCGATATCGCCAATCCCCAATCGACGACGATCGTTTCGCCATACTTTCCCAACATCACGTTGGAAGGCTTGATGTCGCGATGCACGATGCCACGATTGTGTGCGTAGGCAATTGTCTTGCAGACGGAGGTGAAAGCGGCAATCAGTCGCCGAAAAGCGACACTATGATCCGCAAATCTCGCTCGCGGTGACGAAGTCTGATGGAAACGATTGATTGCCGCATCCATCGTTTCGCCATCAATGTACCGCATGTAATAGAACAATCGGCCACTCGCCGCACGTCCGATTCCATACAACGGTACGACGCCAGGATGCTCCAAACGGCCAGTTACTTCGGCCTCCAAGGCAAATCGCTGTCGCGAATCGGGATCATCAGCCAGATTGTGGTGAATAAACTTGACGGCCACATCGCGATTCAATTCAACTTCCGTGGCCCGATAGACAGCCCCCAGCCCACCTTTGGCGTGGAACGTCAATCGTGTAAGCTCGCTTTGAACGTTCAGCTTATCCGTCTCGCCAACCGATGATGACGATAGGGTGTCTGCCGCGTCGGGTTGAAACCGCCTCTCCATGTTCTCCAGTGCAGCAATCTTCTTGGCGACCTCCGCGTGCAGCTCGGGGTGCTCGCGACATAGCTCGTCGATCGATATCGTCTCGCCGTTCTCCTTTGCTTCTTCCCAGATATCGAGCAAATCATCAATGACTTCGGGGTTAGATAACTTGTCAGTTCGCGGACTATTCACCGGGCAAACTACCTCCCAGTTTTTCGTGCAAAGCCAATCGAGCTGAACGCCACGTGCGTCGCACGGTCCGCACGGAAACGTCCATCAACCGTGCCGCGTCTTCTTGAGATAGTCCGTGATACCAAAGTAAGTCAACCACCGTTCGCTCCTGCTCGGGTAACCCATCAATCAATTGATGGAACTCGCTCCACTCTTGCATCTTCTGCGGATCGAGCGAAAGTTCGGCCGGGTCGAACGCAAACGCGGCACGGCCAGCATATTCGTCGCGCCGTTCAACGCCAGCTTGCGAGTAGTGATTCGCTCCCAACCCTTCGGGCCCGCCATAGCTGCGACTCAGGTCGATCAACTCTCGGCGAATCTGCTGTGCCGCTAACCGCAAGAAATGTTGGGCGTCGTTCAATTCGACCTTCTCCAGCGAGCGATACAACCTCATCGACGCCCGTTGGAAGACGTCCTCGGTCTGCTCCCAGCGGCCGACCCGTTCGAAACCTCGCTTGATCTGCCGCGTCAAGTGCATCAAACGTGCACAGGCCACGTTCAAAAGCTCCTCGCGTGCCGTCGTGTCACCATCACGCAAACGCTCGACCCAACGCTGTATGATCTCGGTGTTCTCACCGTACTGCCTGTTCATGCTCACTCTCCAGCTGTGCTGCGTCTGTGCTACCTTAGCGAGCAAGGCTACCACGAGCGGACATTCTTTCGACTTACATTTTCGAATTCGAGCCGTTTATTCAAAAAGCAAGATACCAGAGTATGACGGTTCGGTCGACAAGTCCAGTTCTGCGGGCCACGATTGACTCCCTCGGTCCGGAATGATCCGCCGCAGTCCAAACACCCACGCGTCATCCGTCACATTGACTCGGGTCAACTCGGACAACGGTATCGCTACCTCGCACGTCCATGATTCATCGTCGCGGACCGCCGCGATATACCACCGCGGATTCCAGGTCGCGTCGTCAAAACACGATTCGTTCCCCCAACCTCGCCAGTCAACGGCGAACCGCCAGGCACTCAACATGTCGCGATTCGTGTCGAAGTAAAGCTCGACTCGGTCCTCACTGGCAAGGTTCGTGTCTCGCTGCCGTGGTTCTGTCGCCGCGTCGTACCGGCACCCCTCGGCCGTTGTGCACTGAACACTAATGTAGATGAACTCGTCGTCGTGCCCACAACGTATGCTTGTATCCGGTGCCGGTTGGGTCGACGCGTGATTGGCCACGTCGAGCGTCACCGCCGATTGCCATGTCTCATCGTCCAATCGCCCATCCAGCGACGGTCGAGGCGTATGTGGCAATCGAAGGATTGGCATCTGAAGCTGCTCGGCGCGCAAAGGGTTTCGCCGCGATAACTCGTACGACGCCCACCGGTGCCACTGCGGTTGGTAGTCGTTTGCCAATAGCGACCGATAAACCTTGTCGGCGTCCTGCCACTGGCCATTCGTCCGAAATAACGCTGCTCGCGCCAATCGCATTCGCGGTTCAGCAAATAACGCTGCCTGCGTTCTTTCGAGCTCCCCGATCGTGACTTTGGATTCGTCATTGCCTGTCGACAGTGGAGTCTGCGTCCGCAATTTCAATTCCACGCTACTGGTCGAACGCAAGACATCCCTGGCAGCGGCCGGGTTTAACGGGTGCTGCTCGTCCTCGAGCAATTTAGCCAGCATCTGTGCCGCTAGATCATGGGCCCCCTGTGCCTGAAACTGTCGGGACAACAGATAATACACTTCCCCTCTTTGATACGCCGTCAGGCCGGTTGCGAGCTCGTCCAATCGCGATAACATTGTCGACATGTCGCGTTGTCCAGACGCCGCCTGTTTCAACAATGAATCCAACAACCGTCGACTTTGTGCCTGCGCCCGTAACTGCGTCAACTGTTGCCGCTCTGCCTCAGGCATGGTTCGCCTCGCAGCCGGATCGATCGCCGTTCCCAGGGAAGCAAAGATCGACCGCCCGTTCCAGTCCGCCGCGGCTGCGTCCACGCGACGTACCATCCACGTCGTCCCAGGTGCAACTTCCGGACCCAGCGTCAGGCAACGCTGACCAATCCGAGCTAATTCGCCTACACTGTAACCGATCGGAAGAGATAGGCTGTTGTCATAAACGGTGACACTTGTCGTCGGGTCTCCGCCGGATACTTGCGAGAATACCGCGGCCACTTCACACGGGCTGACTCCCACGAGCATCAATTGGTCGCGATGCTCGTTCGCATCACCCGCAGTTTCGACTGCCTTCAACGTGGCCTCAAACGTCTGCTGAGATTCGCGATCGGTGTCGCTAGGGGAACACGTCACGATAACCGTCGGCTGGTACTGCCGTATCGCCAGGCAAATGCGAGTGGTCAGCGTCGCGATGGAATAGGGTCCCCGGCATATATCGCAGCCACTGGACGACGTACTGGCTACCGCGGCCTCCAGTCGATCTTGAAGCGTGCCCGATTCATCGTTGGAATGACTCGCATTGGTCACCAGCAGTCGTGTGTGGTGTCCATCGACCGCTGAATACTGTGCCAGCAAACCCCACGGGATGTCCTCCACCCGCGATGTCACGATTAACACCGATGCACGCGATCCGAATTGCGATTGTACCGCCCAACTCGTGCCGCCGTCGGTCGTTGCCATGATCGTACCCAACGGGCCGACTGCCCAACCTTGCTGTTCATCGATAAACGTGATCGCCTCGACAGGAAGCGAAGTCAAAGTCCTCCGAACGTTCCAGGTACTGCCACGATCGGAGCTGTAGAGCATCGTTGTACCCGGGTTCATGCCTATCCAGACATGGTTCTGGTAGTGACCGACACATGTAAAGTCAAACCGCTCGGCAATGCCCGTGGGAATTGCCGGCCCGTTGTCTTGCCATGTTGCTCCACCGTCAAGACTGACCCATAGTAGGCCACCGTCACCTGCGGCGATCGACACTTGTCCATCGATAAAGCAGAGGTCTCGTATTCGCCGGGGATCCATGGGTGGCGTCGTAGCGGCCAAGATCCGATTGCCATGGACGATTCCAATCTGATTGGCGTATCCGGCGAGTAACACGTGATCTTCGCCAAGAAAATCTGCTGAACTCCACCCGACTGAGGTCAGCCCCGCATTGCCCCGCCACGACTTGCCCTCATTGGAGGTGCTCATTACTCCACGCGGAAACATCGAAGACGATCCGCCCACCACCGTCGCCACGCGCGGACGCCAACCGCGAACCGCGTGAAGTCCGCCGATGAAGTCGGTTGGTGCGCGCTGCCAGGAATTACCGCCGTCCTGCGTCGTCAACACTACACCCCGCTGATGTCCGGTCCCTTGCTCCGCCAACGCGCCGACAATCCAGCCGTGTTGCGGGTCAGAAAAGTGCACGCAATGCAGCGTATGACGGCAAACGGCGTCTTGCAGCAGCCAGTTCCGCCCTCCGTCAATTGTGTGCCAGATAACCCCTCGATCACCAACGGCCCAGCCATTTTGCCGGTCGGTGAAATGGATATCGCGAAGCGTTGCGTCACGTCGAAAGGCATCCGGCCAGGTGATTTCCTGGATGGGATCCTGCCCGAACGCCGTGCCACATGGAATCGCCGGGACGAACCGAATACCTAGAACCAACAAGTATCCGGCACAGGCGAGCACGGCAGGGCATCGATCGATCGCCGTCCGCCTGCCGCGGCACCGATTCCAACTGCACCGATCTCGTTGTGTTTGGCGTGGGGCGTTCGCGTTCACGTGAGACTCCTTTTTGAGGACGAAGAACAACAACACCCATCGCGACGTGTCGACCGTTGGAATCTGGTTTCATCTATCAGTAATCACGCAAAATCTCTTCTGCCGCGTTTTTGCCACATGCCCCCATCACGCCACCGCCAGGATGGCTGGCAGCGCCACAAAGATACAAACCCTTAACTGGCGTGCGATGATCAGTCCACCCTGGCACAGGTCGCATGGCATACAGTTGACCGAGATTCATCGCCCCCTGCATGATGTTTCCACCGGTGATGCCATACACTCGTTCCAGATCCAAAGGGCTAAGCACCTGGCGATGGATGATCGACTTTGGGAACTTCGGCGCATATTGGGCAATCTCGTCAATGCAGCGATCGGCAAACGACTCCTTGATGTTGTCCCAATGCCCCTCCGACAATCGGTACGGCGCATACTGCACGAAGATCGACATCACATGATGACCTTCGGGAGCAATCGTGCGATCGACGCTCGACGGCAGAGTCATTTCGAGCACCGGATGTTGGCTAGGCCGACCATACTTGGCGTCGTCATAGGCTCGTTCGATATATTCCAGTGTGGGCGAAATGTGCATCGTTCCGTGATGA
Source organism: Planctomycetales bacterium (assembly GCA_020426865.1). Classification (GTDB taxonomy): domain Bacteria; phylum Planctomycetota; class Planctomycetia; order Pirellulales; family Pirellulaceae; genus JAGQPD01. The sequence goes on along the minus strand of JAGQPD010000448.1, from coordinate 1,295 downwards.
TGTGCCACGATGCCGTTGCTCGGCAGACAACTGAAATCAGGAGGCTCAGAAAGCGCCAGATTGATCTTCGCCGAAGCGGACGAATAGTCGATTCGTGCGACGGCCTTTCGAAAAGTCTCTGGTAGATGGTCGGCCGCCAGGAACCGTTCAAATGTCAAATGCGCGTCGACGCTCGACGCCACAATCGGTGCCGATAACGTCTCGCCACCGGCAAGCAACACTCCTTCAACGCGGCCCTGATCGGCCAGGATCTGGACGACCTCCGCTTCGCGACGTATTTCTACGTGCAAATCGTGACATGCTGCTTCCAATGCATCCGCTAGGCCCCCCATGCCACCTTGCACGTATCCCCACACGCCACGAGCCCCGCCGGCCTGTCCCATCACATGATGCAACAATACGTAAGCCGTGCCAGGCGATGAGATGGACGCAAATGCGCCGATGATCGCGTCGGTCGCCAACGTTGCACGCAGTACTTCAGTCTCGAACCATCGCTCCAGTATCGGCCGCGCTGCCGCCGTAAGCAATTCAATCGCTTCCGGTAGATCCTCTCCCAATTCCGCTAATGCCCGATGCATGTCCCATAGTTTGCTCGCATCGCGAAATCGCTTTGTGACACCAATATGACGCCATGACTTGGGCAACGGCAATGGATCGGGGGCGGATCGCGACAACGTGGGCTCCAATACCTGAGCCACTCGCTCCAACAAAGCGTTGTAACGCGGATATGCCTCTGCGTCCTTGCCGCTGAATTTGGCAATCTCCCGATGATTGGCCTCCATGTCGGGACCCAGGGTGAGACTGCGACCATCTAGCAGCGGCGTGAACGACGAAGGTGTCCGCGGCAAAACCCGCAAACCATACTGCTTTAACCGCAACTCACGAGTTATCTCCGGCAAAAACAAACTGATCACATACGCCGCCGTCGATACCCGATAGCCCGGCCACAGCTCTTCCGTCGTCGCACATCCACCAAGCACATGCCGGCGCTCCAAGACGCACACCGACTTGCCAGCCCTCGCCAAATACGCGGCCGTGACCAGACCATTGTGCCCGCCACCGATTACGATCGCATCAAAATGCTTCCGTTCTTGCTTCATCGATTTCCACACCACCTCGTGTAACTTACCAAGCCGCCGCGTCCGAACTGTCCCCTGAATGACCTACTTCGTCGCCATCCTAGCCTGCCCAACCTGCTTAGTCTTACAGGTCGTACTTAGGGTGTTTTTGCCACTGTGATGGACGAGAGCCGGTGTGTCAATCGTGGTTCGAGATTGCGTATTCAAGCCAAGCAT
>JAGQPD010000447.1 GCA_020426865.1 Planctomycetales bacterium | reverse complement strand
GTACGAAAACGGCGGTTACCCTCCCGAAGAATTTCTAACACTTGTGCGGCGGTGATGCGATCTTGCAATTCGCGCGTCGAATAGTCAACGAACTGGAGGTCGTCATGCAATTGATACTTCGGTCGAAAGCCCTTCAGACTGACCTTGATATCGCGCGACGGTCCAACGTTGTTTTTGAAATCCCGGATAAGCGACAGAATATCGGGATCGATGTAGTCTGAATCGGTGGCGTCGATCAACAAGTGCGAGCCATCGCGAGCCTCGTTTAGCACATGATCCAAGGCGGCCTTGTTCAGGAAACTGACTTGATTTGCCAGCTCGATATGGAGAACTTCTCCCTCCAAGTGCGTCTCCACAATCCGGCGAATCGGGTAGCGAACATTGCTGTTGAGAATAAACAGCACGCTCACAACCAGGCCGATCAAGATTCCCACCAGCAGGTCAGAACCGACGATCGCGATCATCGTGATTACGAACGGCAAAAACTGGTATCGCCCTTGTTTCCACATTTCGTACATTAATTGCGGGCTGGCAAGCTTGAAGCCGGTTACCAGCAAAATCGCGGCCAGCGCCGAAAGGGGACTCATATTCAGGTATTTCGGGAAAACGATAACGCTCACGAGCAAAAGGACGCCATGAAAAATCGCCGATACCTTCGTGCGAGCGCCAGTGTTCACATTCACCGAACTTCGGACGATGACCGAGGTAATGGGAATCCCGCCGATCAAGCCGGCGACGATATTGCCGACTCCTTGAGCAATAAGTTCGCGGCTGGGTGGCGAGTCGCGATTGTATTTGTCAAGTTTGTCAGATGCCTCGAGATTCAATAGGGTCTCCAGCGACGCCACAACGGCAATTGTCGCGCCGCCCTTCCAGACAAGCGGATTCGCCCACTGGCCGAAGTTCGGCATCGACAAGAACGACAATATGTCGCTCGACGTTTCCGCCACCGGCACTTGCACCAGGTGACTGGGCTCGATCGCCCAGATTCCCCCGAGCGTCTGAAACGCAAGTTGAACGAGCACGCCCAGCAATACGACAACGAACGGAGCTGGTATGAACGACTTCTTGAGCAACGTGCTGCGGTTCCACAGAATCAATACGATGACGGACAAAACGCCGATCACCGCCGCGCCCACATGAATGTCACCTTCGAATACGTGTAGGATTTCGGTGAACGTGCTCTCATCGTCCGGTTGTTGGAACGACATCTCCCCCTCAGGATCCGTATCATGCCCCAGCAAGTGAGGGATCTGCTTCAAGATTAGTATGACACCAATCGCCGCAAGTAGACCTTTGATGACTGACGTAGGAAAAAACGCCGATAATGCTCCCGCGCGCAAGAGCCCCAACGCGATCTGAATCACGCCACCGATGACCAAGGCCAACAAAAACGTTTCAAACGACCCCAGTTTCGCGACCTGTTGCAGCACAATCGCTGTCAATCCGGCCGCGGGTCCGCTGACGCTGGTCTGCGAACCACTAATCGACGCCACCACGAGGCCACCGATGATCCCCGCGATCAAACCGGAAAACGGCGCTGTGCCCGATGCCAAGGCGATCCCCAGGCAAAGTGGCAATGCGACGAGAAACACGACCAGACCAGCTGTCAAATCGTAGGGCAGTGTGGTGGGCGACAACGGGACAAATGTGTTATGGGATGATGTTGATGGCTTTGGCATAGAAACTCTCTTTGCATTGCTCGATGGTCATCACGTCGCGCGACGGCGGATTTGTCGCTCCTGTCGCACCGGACGACATCTGGCGGCGTTTCGGTGGTCTGATAGAGGAAACTGCTACCAAAGGCAAAGGACGTGCACGCGTTATGCTCGCCAGTATGCGCAGAAGTTGCGTGACGCAAAGAGAATTAACACCGCAGCGGCGTCTGGAATGAGGCGTCACTGGAGCGGGCAGGCGACGGTCGGGAGTGCGAACGAACGACACCGTCCATTGGGTCGCCCGTCACTGGGACCCCATGCCGATCGAATGGGGAGTCGAGCGAATTGCGGCGCACGCGATGTTGACTTGAAATGGCGGCCCATTCGCTAGCGAGTTCCGTTGTGGTCTCTGCCTCCTCCGACTCCGAATACACCGTACCGGTCATTCCCGGCACTCCCCACCAAAGCGTCAACAAGAATGCGACAGCCGCCAGCCGGCGAAGCTGATCCAGGCCCGGGAAATTGCGTAGTCGATTCATCCCTTTGAAACCGCGGCAAGTCGTGTTCATTCTGCCAGTTCTATCGGTCCGTCGAACGTTCGAAAGGCGGCAGAAGCCAGTAATCTCCCAATAATGCCACGGATTTCTCCTTCGGTCAAGCTGGCTTTGGTTCGTCGGTAGCTACAAAACGGCAGCAATCATCGACATTGCGTGGCCATTGGACACAGGATCTGGTACCATGGCCGAGACGACAGAATTCGTCCGGCAAGCAAGCGGCCGATATGACATGGGTGTGTTACGGTGCGGGTGAGACCTGGATTTGCGTGACAGAGGGCAGTCTCCGTGATTGCGAAGAAACGGCAATTCAGCGTGTCGAGTTTGATTTTGCTCATGACCGCGACGGCCGTGTGGTTCGCGTTGTCCTACGGTGCCGCTAAATGGTTGATCTTTGTGATTATTGACCTGGTCGCCGTGTTCGGAATTTCCGAGGTCCTAGTACGGAACCTCCCCACCGCAATACGACAGTTGATAAGGGCAAATAGCCGACGGCCGGATGGGACGGTTTCCGAACGGCGGGTCCGAGTCGAACGGCAGGTTCTTGGAAGATTATATTGGCGAATCGTTGCACTCACGGCCGCCGTTGTCGCTGTGAACAACGTCGCATTTCTGCTTGTTGACACGACCATCTTTCCGCTTCGCGTGGTGGCAAACGCGGCCGGAGCGTTCCAGATGTCGTCAGAAGACTGGAAAAAAACGCTCGACGATGAGGCGCCGCAGTTCGATCGTTGGATGGGCCCGAAGTTTTCACGCGATGAACTGGCAACTCGCAAACAATTCGTCTGGCAAATGAGGTATGTCGTCATCGCCGTCGTTGTGGCATGGGGCGGTGCTGTCTTTTTTACGATGAAAGGATTGTACTTGGCCTTGCTTCGACGCTTCCATGAACAGGCAAAGTTGCGGTTCGATGACTACCGCCAAGTTGACGTGTCCCGCCAGTCGATGCGCCACACCCAGTAGCATTGAGTGGCAATACCTCGAACCAACAAGTATTCGCGAATACTGCGCGATTCTGCCGCAACAGCCCAAGATGATTTCGTCGCTTCTTGTTGCTTGTCCCCCAAATACTCTCCAAAATGGCCTATTACGATGTGCGAGTTGCTGGACACCTCCCGCAAGGCAGGCAATACTGGTGACTTGTGGCGAATTCCGATGGCCAACAGCAGACTGGCTTCAGCGACGCCTGCATGTTGCCGCACTCCGTTTGACAGTTGTAGGGAATCGTGTTGAGCGATGCAAAAATAGAGTGGGCCAGCCGTATGGCGAGCTTCTTGTCGTCAACGCGACGACGGCGTCGCGCGCGAACGACAAATCGTCGCCCCCGCGGCCATCAGCCGCGACATCTCGAACAGCTCGAACCCCGCCGCCTGTTCGTAGCCGATATCTTGATTAGCGAACTGCTGGCGTCCAATAGTGGCGGCCTGCGGGACGGGGATGGTGATACATCGGATTGGATTGAACTGTACAACACCACCGATCAAGCCATCGACTTGCACGGGTATCATCTGTCCGACGACATCTCCGACCTGACGAAATGGACATTCCCTGCCGACAGCGTCATCGCCCCGCACTCTACGGTTCTGGTATTCGCGTCCGGAAAAGATGTCGCCGGACTGATCGGTGAGTTGCATGCGAACTTTCGCCTTAATGCCGCCCGCGAGTACTTGGGGCTCATCGCTCCTGATGGCACGACCGTCGTCCACCAGTACGCCCCGGACTACGGCGAGCAACAGACTAACGTTTCCTTCGGCGTAGCCATGGCGTCGACCACCCAAGTGTTGGTCGATGATGACTCGCCCATGCGGTATCTAATTCCCTCCAGCGGTGCCGATGATGCAACCTGGAATGAACCAGGCTTCGATGATAGCACGTGGGCACTCGCCTCGGCAGGAATCGGCTACGAGTCCAGCCCGGGGGGCAACAACGATTATACGTCACTGATCGATGCGACGGTCCCCAGCAACACCCGCACGGCTTATACAAGGTTCGCGTTCGCAGTGGAAGATGCCGCGGCATTCGATACGCTAACACTTTCCATGATCTACGACGATGGGTTCGTCGCATATTTGAATGGTGTTTTTGTTGCGTCGGCCAGTGCGCCCAGCAATCCCGCATGGAATTCGACATCCGCCGGTGCCAATCGGGGCGACGACGTCGTGCTGTCGGCATACGTCGACTTCGACGTAACGGACCATCTCGACGCATTGCGAAATGGCGACAATGTACTGGCGATCCACGCATTGAATCAGTCGCCCAGTTCCGACATGTTGATGATTCCGCGTTTGACCGGAAGTGACTTCGGATTGTTTGAGCCGGTGATTACAGGGTTCTTCGCATCGCCCACACCGAACGCCCCCAATGGCCCTGCCTATATCGGTTTGGTCGAAGACACGTCGTTTTCTGTCGACCGAGGATTCTACGATAGCCCGTTCGATGTGGAAATCACCACGCCAACCGCTGGTGCCAGCATCGTCTATACTTTGGACGGATCGGCGCCAGCCGTCGACGCCGATCTCAACATCATCAACGGGACCCCCTACACCAGCCCGATCACGATCACCGGTACCACGAACCTGCGAGCTGCCGCGTTCAAACCCGGCTACTTGCCCACAAACGTCGACACCCAAACGTATATATTTACCAGTGATGTCGTTCAACAGACGCAGCAGTCGGCGCTTGCGGCTGGTTGGCCAAGCAGTTGGGGCAATCGATCGGCCGATTATGGTCTGGACCCCGATGTTGTTGGTCCAAATGATCGGTTCGGTGGTATCTACGTCGCCGCCATCGACGAAAGCCTCAAGGCCATTCCCTCGATCTCGATTACACTCGATCGCGACGATTTTGTTGGGCCGAGTGGGATTTACAGCAACGTGACTCGTGAAGGAGTTGACTGGGAACGTGCCGCTTCGGCTGAACTGATCTTTCCGGATGGCAGTACCGGGTTTCAAATCGACGCGGGAATACGCATTCACGGTGCGGCATCTCGGTCGCTGTCCAAGAAAAACGGCCTC
>JAGQPD010000446.1 GCA_020426865.1 Planctomycetales bacterium | reverse complement strand
AGTCAGCAAATGCTAGAAACGCGCCAATCGATCCGGTCCTCGTTGGTGGAGACCCGCCAAGAGTGGATAGGAGTGCCCGGCGCCCACGTTGGTGCCGGGCACTCTGCTCAGTATACCGCAATGGGAACGGTGTAAGTCGAAAACGTAAGTCAAATGTCCCCGATCGCGACGATCGCGATCGGGGTCGGAACGAACAGTGACTTACCCGTGTTATTCACGCGTCAATATGTCCGATTCCCTGCCGCTGGGCCATGCTCTGAAAGTGCGCGATGGGGTCGTGATGCCCTCGACGCTACGATAAAGATCACCGCTATGCGCGGTAGTTGTGTTATCAAGCTTCCCAACCCGGTCGGTGATCGGACGGTAGTACAAGGCCATGGCGTGACAGACGCCGAGTTCCGCGTTGTACCAAGTACGCACCAGCACGCCGGGTGGGAGACGCCCTTCGGTGACAATCGCCAACGTTTCTTTCGTTTGCACCGTTGACAGAAAGCGTTGTTCCGCCATCGCTCTCTTTTCCACACCAGCAAGAGGTTGCTCACCAACAGACGGATCATCCATTGCGTTGTCCGCGATCTCGGGAACGCTTTCCTTGAAATGGGAAATCGTCTCCGTCGACCAATCAACTTTTTCGCCAGCAAGGAATCCGACAATGGAACTACGCGCCTTCGCTGTGGCGATACGCTTGGCGTTCTCGATCAGTTCGGTCTGCACGACGCCGTCCGCATTGATCGCCACGACGTGTGCTCCATAGCCGATCACGGCATCGCCCTGATCCGCCACACTTACCAACCGCACACCAGCTGCTGGCAACAACTCCGACTCCGTTACAAGGTGTTGCACCGCCGATGTGATGGAATTCGCCTCGACGTAGCCATCCGCGACTCGGTGCACAGCAGGTTGTGTCGAGGCTTTTACTGACACTACCACGCGGTTGCCATCGATGTGGTACTCGTGCACGCTTGCGTGTGTGAGCGTCTCCGAGAGGGACTGACGCAGCACTTCGTCACGAATACGCGACATCTTGACACGATCTGCCTTATCATCGGTCGTCACCTCCAAGTCACTCATAGATTGTGACTCGAGCGACGACCGAACACCCCGTAGACCAATCAGTAAATTCTTACGGGCCTGAGCGTATGCCTGATCGATCGCATATTTCATGCGATTTCTGGTAGCCGTCACGTTGTCGCCTTGCGTGCCGTACGACGCCGAACCACTGGCCAACCATAGCACCTCATTGGAAGCGACCGTAATCATCGTGAACGGAAAATCTCCTCTCGCCACGGCACTTGCGTTACGTTCCTGGGCGCCGGCAAGTCCCTCCTTGGCGTTCTCAGCCGGCATCGCGTCGGCGATTGCCTGACTTATTCTGACTTCCAAGTCTTCAGACTCCACTTCCTGTGCGTTGCACGGCGGCAACCGGACGGATGAGCTCGTGAAAACGACGACAAACAGACTCGACACCGACAACCAATTCAAGCTTTTCATAATTGACTCCCATCATGGCAGCAAGAAAAGTAGGACGAACCCAACGGCGTACTGCCGCCATCCATCAGGAACGTTTTGCATTACATTCATAATCGTGCGGGCCGCTACGCTCTGTGCTTCTAAGCACAACGCCGCAGCAACCACCCGAACGTACGCCGCGCGGACGCTCGGCATCATCACCCGGACCTGTTCATCTCGGTCCACCATGACACCGCTAACCACTCTTGAAGACCGGGTGGCTACAAACTGCTGGTCAACCTTCACGATCACGCCCCCGGCCATCGTTTGCTCGATGGTTTTTCTGATCGTCTCGGCATTGGCGAAGGCAGTGTCCCGAATCCAAGCGGCGTCTTGCCCAAAACAGCCTTGCACATCTTGCAGCAGTTGCTGCTTGCACTGGTTAACGACATCGGGGTGTTGGGCCAACAGGGCTCGTGCTTTTGCTTCGGCGATGGACCGTTCCAACCCATCGTCGACATCACCGTGCTTTCGTATTGCGACGACAACAAACACGCTTTGCCCCGTCTCCCCAAACACCACGTTGGGAGCGGGCCGATCGTCCGTCCCCTTCGTGTTAAGTAATTCGTGCATTGCCCGTATTACGGGCCTGCTCTGAGGGGCCGGTTCATCCGCCCGCAGGGCACTCGCTGTCACCAAGAGTCCTGCAAGTGTGACAGCGAACAGACAGCAAAGACACTTGCTATTCATGATGCCCCCTACCCGCTGTAAACGTCGTACGAGGTTCAAGATCGTTGTCAACAACTTCGCGATCCAGCAACTCAACTCGGGCGGAAACCCCATTCCATTTGCCCAATTGCGAATCCGTCAATTTGACTGTCCGTTCCACAGAGTAGTCGTCAATAAATTCGACGTCTGAGGGTGCGTACTTTGCGCGGTCATACTCATACGAGAACGCCGCCGGACCAATGATCGCGGTCCCAATGTTATTCGGCCGACCGTTGCGCGGCTGCTGGGCCACGAGAAAGTTGCTAAGCGGAACCGCGTCATCAACGATCGCTTCGCCAGTGTCGGACGTCAATGTGACCCTCGCAATCGGCTGCCCCACCGGCTCAACGACAAACGGAAGTCGGTACCACGCCCAGTAGGTCCGCGACTCACGCAGCCGATAATTTGGTTTGAGCAGTACGAGGACGGTGGCAACTGGCGTCTTCTCAGCAGCGGAATGAGTCCAATTCCCAATGTGTTCGGCAGTCAGCACCTGTGTATAGGCACCACGCAATGTGTGACCGTACGATTGGAAACGACTAGTTGCATTCGTCGTCGAACGATCTTGCCGAGCACGAATCTCCCCGGCATGTCGCTTTGGATCCTCGCATGCTCCCTGGCACAAACTTTGGACTTGATCGTACAGGTCCTGATAACGAGAAGGATCCACCGACGCTCGAACAACGTACGTCACCTCTACGCCGTTCTCCAACCGCCTTGTTCGGTCGACTCCGACGTTCAATGTCACAAGCTTTTTGAACGCATCCCCAATCGTCTCATCAATCAGGCGTTGATAGCGGTCCGCTTGATTAAATTTCGCCCGGATCGTTGGGCCGATTCCCTCAACAACCGTGGCCGATTCCCGCAACTGCTGCTCCAATGGCATCGGTGTAGCCTCGACATCGAACGTGCCTTCCACTTCAACCGTATAGTAGCTGCCCTTGGAATGAGAATGCTTCGTCGAGCGGATCTTGCGAAAACTCTTCGGAGCCACTAACCCCGCTGCGAGCAGATCAACGTCATCACGAACGATCTTTCCGTCCCTTACGACTTGGTTGGCGCGTACCGTGCCGCCGTAAACCCCGAAAACCATGTTCTCCGTCGCCCGACTAAGCGCTTCTGCTTCCGTGCTGGCCTCGCCCGTAAAACGCTTGGTTACCCACTTCTCACCCCACGCGGTCCCGCAAGAGAATGCGAGTAACAACACCCCAAACAACACCCCAAACAAGAAGGTCCACTGATTCATAACGCGCTTCATTCGATACCCCCGATCCAACAATTGAGACAACAATTCGCGGCCGATTCGGTCGATCACGAGAAGAGCACCAACGACGTCCCCTTCAGAAGTAGAAACGGGGAATTGTCCCCACAATTGGTACGCCCACCAAAAAGTTCTTGGGAGACCTAGAACCGCTGGGTATTGCCGTGAGTAATCGGTCGCTGTGAATAGGGACGTTACCTGTCAGCCAACTTCCATACCCATCTTCTGTTCGATACGTACCAATCTCTCCCGACGATTGCCGTTCCACTTCTTAGAGCGGCGAGTCTGTGATCGTCGTAAGCACTGAACCATGTTTAGGAGCAAAGTCATGTCTGACACTTTCGATGCGCGCACGGAAAACTCGGCCGAGGCTTCCGTAGCGAACCCACCGGCTGCAACCGAACAAACGGCAGCCGAGCAGCAACTGTCGTTCTGCTTCATCGCTTCCATGTTGAGTGAAGTGTACGAACATGAGCTGGAAGTGGAATTGGACGAGCGGAAACAGAAGGAAATCGAAAAGCTGGGGCCGCTCGGTCGAGGAGATTGAGACGTCCCGGGCTGTGCCATGGTGTCGTCTCGTTAGTGTGGTCGACGCCGGTGAGTTCTGGTGCTCGCCGGCGCCGGCCCTTTATGTTGGACGGCTGGGACAGCCGTGGGACTTTGAAGATGTTAACCAACCGCTGTGAAATCATCGTCGATCGTCCCGCTTATCAGCGGGCACTGCGTGGTGTGATTGTGGATCCCGGGCGATGCTCCGTCGGTCGCGTGCGCTACCGCGAAACGAACAGCGGTCTGGAATTGATTATTGATGATTGGCAAGCGCCAGGCAGTTTGCCCAACGCCCAGTTGTTACCCCCGCTGCATAGCCTGGCGGTCCTCACCAGTAGCCTCGACCCGAGAATCAACGCCGAATCGCTGTCCGAGCTGTTGCAGCTCGAACGCTCGCAGCTACTAGTAGGATTTGTCCTCGACCCCCACGATCATTCCAAGTTAGACGTTGTTGTCATCCACCAAGGCGATCGGCTTTGTCCTACGAAAATACGGTTTATCGGAGCAGGTATCTTCAACGTTGCTGCCGAAAAACTGACCGGTTCCGGCCAACCTCCCGCAGGCAACGGCAATGGAGTCGGCAATAAGGATGGAATCAACGCCACGCGCGAGTTCCACAGCCACCGCCGCTCGCGGACGGAAGGAGCGCTCGGGCGGCAGTTGTACGAACGCTTCGCGTCCATGCGATTGCTGGTGATCGGAGCCGGCGGTGGCGGTTCAGAACTGGCACGTCAGCTCTGTTCGCTAAACCCCGCATGGATAGTGACGATGGACGGCGATCAGGTGGGACCCGAAAACCTCAATGCCTTACCCCACGCCAGCGAACAGGACGCATGGGACCGCATCCCTAAGGTTCACGCCTTGGCGCGCGTCATCCACGCCAATCAACCCGACTTGCGATTGAGTACGGTGCAGCGCTCCATACAGCAACAGGCCGGTGCTGACGTCTTGATGAAACAGCGGTTCGACGCCGTGTTCACATTCATCGACAATGACGCTGGTCGATTAGTCGCTTCGTGGCTCTGTGGCCGGCACCATTCTCACACCGTACACGTCGATGTTGGCACGTTGATTCAGTTCACACTAGGCGGCCGGAGGATCATGCGGGCCGACATTCGGTTGTTCGAACCGGGCAGGGGGTGCGTAGCATGCGTTCCCAAGATGGCGAATCTCTCTCGCGTCATGGACACGATCGCCGCTCCCCGGGGGGCCATGCGTCGGGGGAAACCGCGGCAGTGGAATGCAAGCCGAGCCGGGAGCCTACTGTCGCTCAATGCGATGGCCGCCTCGCTTGCCACCGACCTCTTTCTATCGTATCTCGACGGCCGCATCGCGACCAGCCACTGGCTGCGCGTCCGCTGGCCCTTCGGCAAACTCCCCCTAATCCGCAGCCATAACGTTACCGGAGATCCCGAATGCCGGTTTTGTGGACACAGCCGATAATTGCCCTGCATGTTTTGCCGCGATCCAGTCGAGCTTCATTCCGCCCGTCGAGCGTTCCATGGCTCTACATGTTCTTGATATACTGAACGGCTCAGCTCACACATCTATGGCAAACAAGCAACAACGAGACGCCACATGACGCGTGAAACGCAGGAAGTCATTTCAGACACCCGAGTGAAAAGGGCACTTGCGTCGTGGACGACGCCGACGAACGGTTTCCGGGATATTTTTTATCGGAATTGGCGCGGCCGATTATCTGCCGACAGCGGTGCATGCGTCGCCATCGTGGAATTCACGCGACAGAGGATTGCCTCAATTGAGGCAGCGAAGACAGCAACAAAGCAATCGGGAGTTCAAAGAGATCTGGTTGCCGAATTGCAATGGTTGAAAGAGGAATTAACATCATTCCTTGATCAGACCGACCATGAACAACAGCCGGAGCGGTTCTTTCCAGTCAATCCCGAGTCCTCAGTCAATCCCGAGTCCTCTAATAAGGAAACACTCGCAATCATCGGGTTTCGAACTCAGTTGAGCGAGTTGGTACAGGGGATTGCTTCGGCAACGAAGGCCGTTATCGCAGATTACTTGTCGATCGCGAATCGGCAGGAGGACAATTCCGCGATTCACGATTTGGTAAGCGCCGCTTGCCATTTCGACCATGCCTGGTTGCTGACAAACTTAAAGGTGGAGCCAAAGAATGTCAGCGACCCCCTAGCCGCTACGCCCACCGAGCGGTTGTTGGATCGCTTTCAACGCAGTTCCATATTCGCAGGCTGCAGTTGCTCGACGTGGTTGATTCTACAAAAGCTGATCGCCGAGTGTCTCGGTGACACAACGGTGCTCGTTCGTGATTTCTCGGGGCAGTTTCGCAGGAATGAAGTGCTCGCTCTTCTCTACGACCATGCGAGCGATGACGGGTATCCGCAAAACGTGGAATTCTACACATGCAACAATGACGGTAACGTATCTGGGTTGTTGCTCGACCCGCTGACAC
>JAGQPD010000445.1 GCA_020426865.1 Planctomycetales bacterium | reverse complement strand
TTTGGAGACGGGGCAGCCCAATCCGGCGATGGACGCCCTGGCAAACAACCCCGGATACCGCGCTTTCATGATTGGCATGATGACAATCGGTTTTGTGTTCCTGGTCGTCGGTATTGTTGCGGGAATCAATCTGCTAAGAGGCAAGCGTAGCGGCCGGACGCTTTCGATCGGCTATGCCATCTACTCCATCGTGTCGGGAATTGTCGGAGGCGTTGTCAACCTAGTCATGTTCATCCTGCCGGCCGTCAATGAATTTGGGGCCGGTTCGCCGGTTGTCGTCGGAACGATTGCTGGGGCCATTGGCGGACTGGTTGGGTTGATCTACCCCGTCCTGTTGTGGTATTTCATGACCCGCCCAAATGTCATCGCCTGGCTCGGCGTCCAATGACCTACGCGCCGGGCGTTACCGGTTGTCCGGGCAGCAACGTCGGCAGGGGATAGTTCAAGGCCGAACAGATCACGCGGATGAGTAGGGCTTCGTTCCAGGAGATGTCTCGATCGGCCGTGATGCAGGCACCAGATGCCAAAAGTATGTCGCGACGAGGGCGGGCTGCCAGTTTGGAACAATGGTCGAGCGCTACGTCGATGATCTCTAGCAGGCCAAGAACATTGCTCATATCGCAGCGGAGGAAATGAAATTCCTGTTGCGATCGCAACTGCGAACACGCTCGACGGAACGTGTACTCCCCCAAGCCGCCGTCGGGTTGGCCCGCATGAACGAGAAACGACAACAACGCTTCCACGTGCTCGCTCACTGGTTCCAACGTTCCATATCGAGGTTTCGCGCGCTCAACGCCCAGCCGGTCACCGAGATATTGAGTGACCAGTCGGAACCAGGCCCATTGAAAAAGGCCATCGATTTGCGAACGTTTCAGGAGGTGGTCGACGTCCCGAAGAAAACCTTCGAGTTCGGCACCAGACTGTCTATCGAGTGCCCCCAAGGCTGTATCGAAGAGCAAGATCTGTTGAAAATCTTCCAGCGTCGCGACCAATTCGAGAAACGCTTCGACAGCCGGTCGTAGCGCTTCAGGTATCAACGAAAGCTGTTTCGCCCGATTCGCGTCCCGCGAATTGGCGAGCCACGTCGTGAGCAGTGTTACGCGCGCTCCTATTTTGTCCTGGGTCAACTCCAGCAAGGCAGGGGGGATCGTCGACAGCATCTCTTCATTGTGAACGCTCCAAGCACACGCCTCTTCGATTTCTTCATCGCGTTCCGCGGACAGAGTCGTGCGATCGACTTGCTGAGCCCGTGGTCGACTACTGCCTCCTATCAGATTCATGGTACCTTGGAAGGCACCGCCATAGGGGGCGATATCGCGTTCTTCTTCGAACAGGTGGACACCGTCCCAATCGGGTTCGATCCGTTTGATGCGGTCTTCGAGTGGTGGGTGGGAATGAAACAAACGGCTGAATCCCCGGCAGCCATCCGTGAAGAACAAGTGGCTCGCTTCGACCGCCGACGGGTTCCGCACTCGCCCCCCAACGGCGTAGCCGCCGATAACCTTCAAGGCCCCCGCCAACCCGGCGGGATTTCGCGTGAACTCCACCGCCGACGCATCCGCCAGGTATTCGCGCTGTCGATTAATGGCCGACTTGATCACCAGCGACAAGACGAGTCCCACCGTGCCGATCGGCCAGATGATCGCCCCGCAGATGACAAACGCCACGCCAACAAACGTCCCATCGCGTCGGCCCCGTCCACCAGTGGCCATGATCTTCAGTCCTTCGTGGATGAACCATTCGGCCAACAGGGTCAGCGTCAGGATTCCGTGCAACACACCAATGGCTCGAATGTTCAGCCGCATATCGCCGTTGAATATGTGGCTGAACTCGTGAGCAATCACTCCCTGCAGTTGCTCTCGTGAAAGACGATCAATGCAACCACGCGTCACGGCGATCACGGCATCGTGATGCGAATAGCCAGCGGCGAAGGCGTTGATCCCCGGTTCCCCTTCCATCACATACACCGGCGGTACGAGAACCCCTGAGGCAATTGCGATCTCTTCGACAATGTTCAGTACCTTGCGGTGGCTGGCGTCTGCATGGCCATCGGAGATGAGTGTTCCACCAAGCTGCTCGGCCACAACGGAACCACCGCCACGCAGTTGGTAGATTTTGATAAAGCTACCCACCGCGATCACGACGGAAATGACCGGGACCGACACCGCAAACGTTTCTATAAACGCCGTCCAAAGATCGACCGGTACCTGCTCGATGACATTGAACACCACCACAATGTAACCGATGCCCACGGCCGATAGGAGGACGGTGCCTCCCAGGGCCACGCCAAGTATGGTGACCAGACGCGCGGTCTGTACGAGCGCATGCTCTTGGTGCCGATAAAAGTCCCGCATCTTCCGATCGCCCCTTCTTAGGTCAAGACAACTTGCGGAGCTTCTTGAATCTCTTCCACATTGGGGATTTCCAACAGCGGTCGGTCTTCATGGAAGCCGAAGGTGGGGGCGAACATGATGGTCGGAAAACTTTGCCGGTAGGTATTGAAGGACGTTACCCAGTCATTGTACGCTTGCCGAGCGAACGACACGCGATTCTCCGTCGACGTCAATTCTTCCATCAGTCCGGCAACCGTTTCGTTGGCCTTCAACTCCGGATAGTTTTCCATGACGAATGAAAGTTTCCCTAACGCCCCGGTCAATGCTCCTTCGGCGCCCATCAGGGCCGAAACCGCCGATGCGTTGGTCGGATCCTGAGCTGCTTTGGCCAGTCCTTGCGAGGCCTGATTGCGGGCGGCGATGACCTTTTCTAGTGTTTCCCGCTCGTGTCCCATGTAGCTCTTAACGCACTCGACCAAATTTGGAATCAGGTCGTACCGTCGCTTCAGTTGCACGTCAATCTGTGAGAAGCCGTTGTCGCAACGGTTCTTCATGGCTACCAACTGATTGTAGATCTTGCTGGCAAAGATACCCACAGCGGCCACAATGCCCAGAACCACCGCGGCACCCACCAAGAGTGGCAAATTCATTACGTAACCCTTTCCCTTCAGACGGATTTGAATGCGGACTGCACCGAGCGCAATTCGGAGACAGCGCAATTCGGAGACAGTTCCGTACAATTACTATCTGAAGTGTAGGCTACGTATTCGTACCGGTTGGCATGAATAATCGATACAACCCGCCGTCCTGGGCCGATGACAGGCTTGTGACCTAGGTTGCGATTTTCGCAGCACACTGGCGCATGTAGCGCAGGCTTTCGGTCGCCAGATACTCGATGCCCGGTGAATAGTCGAATACCTCGACCGAAACCCAACCCTGATAGGCAACGTCGTTGAGGGCCGTGAAGATCGGAATGAAATCAACGTCTCCCATGCCAGGCCCCCGCTTGTTGGGATCGTTGGCGTGGAAATGGACCAGATGTTGATGCGACTGTCGGATCGTCTCCCCCACCGGCCGCGGCTCGCTGGACATCGCCTTCACATCCAAGTGCAATTGCACTCGCCGTGAACCTATCCGCTCGATCGTTTGTACTGTCTCTTGGGCCGTCGTCCAGAAGTCTCCTTCCGCCGGCCCCAACGGTTCCAGTGCTAACGTGACGCCCAACTCGTCCAACGTCGGCAAGACCTGCTCAATGACGTGGACCGCATGGCCTGTCGCCTCGGTAAGGCCGACCCCTGGCAACAGATTGCGCTGTTGCGGCGAACCCAGGACCATGATGTCCCCACCCAGGTCACGGCAGAGCCGTGCAAGCTGGCGGATGTACTCCGCCGTTCGGTGGCGGACGCCCTCATCGGGAGTCGTCAAATAATATCCCTCGGTCTTGGCCAACAGCCAATGCAATCCAATCACCTGCAACCCCAACGACTCGGCCTGCCGGCGTATCTCGCGGCGTTGGGAATCCGACACATCCGTGGCGGATGGGGCCAGCGTGAACGGAGCGATTTCGATGCCAGTATAACCAACCTCACGAGCGAATTCGCACGCCTTCTCAAATGGCCAATCCTGAAACGTCTCGTTGCAGATCGCAAATTTCATCTCGGCTCCCCTCAATGGATCTGTGGACTCACGGCCCACCTTTGTCCGCAATATCCTTGTCCCCAGTATCTTAGCTGCTTTCCGGCGAGAGGGGGAGTCTGTCAACCGCCCCAGCATCAAAGTGAACGTGGCAGCGTTCCTTCCGCGGAGGAAACGCCGGGCCTTCCGCCCTTGGTGCCTCCGTGAGTACCGAGGAAAACGCAGTGAGACGGCAGTGTGTCACATGCAGTCGTTGTTTCACTGCTGCTTGCGGATAGGAAGCAACGTCGCCGCGGGACTGTGCGATTTGATACGTATCGTGTGCCACTTCGCACGGCCCAATCAATGTGAGGTACGCCGGTGGCGCGTTTCCGTGCGATTTCCGTATTCGATTGGCCGTCCTTTGACGATTGCCCGGCCCGTCGTGCCGCCATTTGCCCCGTTGGCGGGTCGTTGCTGCTGGCATGCCGAAGAATTGATTGGTCGGCCCGTAAGTTGCATAGATGAGTAGGTTAGTGGAGCAACTTCGGTGGAGTTGACCGCGCCGCGGCTGCGGCGTTCCGCCAGCCGGAAGTGGCAACACCCTAGAAAACAGGGGCACGATCATGGTCATGAAACGATACTCGCCTTATCATTTGGCACTGGCTGTTATTGTGATTATTCTCGTCTGTGCTACTGCCGGACGCAGCCAGACCGGAAAGAAACCCGAGAACAAACAAGACGATCCCCTGCAAGTATTTATGCAGGCGAAGCTCGAACATTCACAACGGATTCTGGAAGGTCTCACCACCGACAATTGCGAACTCGTGGCCAAGCACGCCCAGCAGTTGAGCCTGCTCAGTCAAGCCGCGCAATGGCAGGTACTGCAGACGCCGGAATATGTTCATCGCAGTGCACAGTTTCGGCATCTTGCCGATACGCTCACCGACGAAGCTCGCAAAAAAAACTTGGATGGTGCCACGCTGGCCTTCATGAAGGTGACGATGGACTGCATTGATTGCCACAAGTATGTGCGCAAGACACGCGCTCTGTAGTTGACGAATCGGTCACGACCGTTTCTGTAAGAATCACGGGCTAGACCACATCCAGGATCTTGGTGATGGCTGGCTGGCCGTATTGGGCCCTTCCCGTATGGATCGTGATATTCGGCAAGGGGTTGCAGATCCCTTCACCATGGGTGTGGCCGCAGAATACCGTGAGGCTGCGATCGGGATAGATGCGCATCAGGTCAATCAGCGTATGTCCGACGGCCATGCAGGTGAAGTGTGGTGCCCATTCGTCGTCAGAGATCTTTCCATCGTACCAACACGCGTCGCGCAACGGTGGAACGTGAGTGAGGAACAAGACGCGTGGATAGGCTTCCAAAGCCTTCGTCAGCGCCTGTTGGACATATTCGGCCGCTTCATTGCCCAAGCCCAATAACACGTCCCAGCGTTCTTCCTTTGACAAATGCGACAGTTCGTCGATCAAGCGATAGTCGTTCATCATGACGACCGATCGCATGTAGTCGCCGACGCGTGCATCGGCCCATCCGTCGTGCCCGATGAGTGCGAGGTGGTCGGTCAAGGCAATCGGTTCTGAATCGCTGAGGTAAACCAAATTGTCGTATCGTTGGCACAATTCGCGAGTCATCTGTCGGACGCCCGCCAGCGAGCCATGGTAGAAATCGTGGTTGCCCAGTACAAAATAGACCCGGCACGGCCAGGCGTGAGCCATCTGTTCCAAGTATTTCGCCAAGGAATGAGCCTCGCCGATGTCACCGCCCACGAGTACCGCATCGGGCATTTCGTTCTTGACAGTTTCGAGAAACGCGGCAACTTCATTATCGCTGACGAAATTCAAATGTATGTCGGTAAGCCAAACGAGTTTCGGCATTGCGGGCTACTCTGCTTCGAGATCAGTTCATGATCGGATGAACGTTGATATTGTCAGAATGGGGTTTTGTCAAACGACATAAACATACCATGAGAAACCTCAATCTGGCACTGGTCATGGCCCGAGTTCCAGCTGAGTCAGCAATTCGCGGAATTTGCCGGCTATCGGCTCACCTCCCAGCTGCGGATGCAAGGCCTGCACGAACGCCACCACCTCCCGTGCTCGCTCGCGATCCCCCAGCAGCCAGTGGGTCCGCGCCAACGCGTAACGGGCGCGAAACCATCTCGGTGTGCCGTCGTCGGCTCGGTTGGCCACCGTTCGCCAATGATCGCGTGCCTCTTCCAGCACCTCATGAATCGGGGACTTGCTGAGGATGGTCCCATACGCCTCCTGAATGTCGCCATCATCGGGCAACGCTGCCTGCCATGGACCGAAGGACTCGATCGCTTCGCGAATTCGCCCCGTGTCTGCCAGGCTCCAGGCTTTGATGATCCCAAACAGCCGTTGCGTGGCGGCATCGGCGGACTGCACCGCGGGTGCACCATGTTCCAGCGCGTCCAATCGCAGTTGGGCCGTCTCGCGCCGCGCGTCTTCGGTGTCATGCCCAAGCCCAATCGACTCCCATGCCAGCAGCAGTTCCGCCAGTTCCGGGGTCGTCAGTTCTGGTGTATCCAGTAACAGCTGATGGGCTTCTTGCCAGCGCTGGACACCCGCGGCTGTCGCAATCAGGACGAGACGTGCTTTACGGGCCAACGCCCCACCGTCGCTCTCGTTCTGACTGACATCTGTCGCTTGACGCGACAGCTCGCTCCATACCATCTCGTAATCTCCCAACCCGAACCGCATGCGGATGCGAGCCGCCGAGACCAATTCGGCCAGTGCCGCCTTCGACAATGCCGCCTGCCCTCGATGCGACTGCCATAACGATTCGAATTGTCTGGCAGCCCGCCCGGCTCGCTCCAATGTCGTCGTAGGATAGCGTGCCATGTCCGGACTAAAGACTGCCGGATTGATGGATCGGTCGGCATCCGTGCTCGGGGCCTCCTGCAACTGACAATCACTGGCGGCTAACACGGCCTGAACGTAATTCGGGTGACTCGGACGGATTCCCAAGTACGACTCGGCAGCCGCCAGGTACTGGCCACGGTTCTGCAACAGTCGTGCTTGCCACCAGCGAACGGTGTCGGCCGATTCTACTTGCGGCCAGTTAGCAAGGTGTTCTTCCAACAGCGAAGTGTACTGGCGGAGGTTGTCGTTGCTACTTTCCTCCCGCAGCACATTCGCCGCATCTAACACCGCCATCCGATGCGCCTCGGCGGCGCGTGGATGTGTCTTCTGTTGCAGCGCCAACGTGCGAAAACGACCAAGCGCTTCGGCGAAATGGTTTCGTTCATGTTCCATCGCCGCTGCCTGAAACGCCAACGGAAAGGCGTCTTTACTCGCTGTCCCGTCCTGCGTTCCAGAATTCAGCGCTGTCACGGCCTTGTCGAGCGTTGCGATTGCTTCATCCACCTGGCCTCGCCGATAGAGTCCCTCGGCCGTACGAACCAAGACGTCGCCGCTGGTTGACGCACCGGCCATTGCTTGCGACTGTGACGTCGCCGACTCAATCAACAGACCTTCGGCCCGCCGCAACCAATAGGCGTCGTGATCTTGTTCTATCTGCCGCACGGCCGCACTTGCCAGCTGCTGATATCTCGAAACTCCTGACTCGTCATGCCGCTCGATGGCGGCTTGCCACTGTGCGACTCGGCATTCCACACCCACAAGTGCCACGTCTGCGCTCTGTTTCAACCAATCGCCTTGCTGTAACAGCGTTTCCCAACGCGTTGCCGCTTCGTCCAGCTTCTGTTGATCGATTGCGATGCGTATGGACTCGGCCAATAGCGGTCCACGCAAGTCGTCTGGCAGACCTTCGTCGTCCAACCAGTGAGCACACTGGGCCGCGGCGGCGCGATAGTTCTCCAACAATCGTTGACAGATAATGGACTCGCGACGACTGAGCCACACGACAACTGCTGGGGCTTGATCCGCTACGGAGTTCTGCAACTGCGCGACTGCCAGTGTCGCCGCATGGGCACGATCCGCGCTGGCTTGTGGATAGCTTTCTGCCTGCAGACGATAAGCATGAGCCAAATAGAACACAAGGTGTCCCTGCAGCGCCAGCAATTCTGATGACTCCATTGTCTCGGTTGTACGGCGCGCGGCACGGTAACTTTCACGCAGCAACTGCTGGGCATTCTCCTGCAACTCGACAATCTGTTGGATTGTCTCCCGCAACTTTTGACGCACGTCGTCAATGTCATTGGTGGTCCCCACCCGCAGGCGTTCCACTTCCAGCTCAGCGCGAGTGAGCCAGGCCAACGCACCTTGCATCCGCACGACAATCAGTCGCGGGTCACGCGAATGGGCCTGTTCATATTCGGCAACCGTCTCGGATATCGTGTTCCAGCGCGCCTCTCGTTCGCTCGGCGGCAACTGCCGAGCAAGTGCGACCTCGTTTTGGATTCTCTCCCCCGTCCAAACGTTAAGATCTTCCGGGGAAATATCCGACTGATTCAATTTGTCCCGGCACAGCTCGCCGGCTAAATAGAATAACCGCGCCTCACGTAGTGATCGTACCAGCCGTAAGTCGTTCCGTTCGGCCGCGATCGCTGGGGAACCTAAGAGCAGTTGCGCTGCTACACAAAGGCAACAGCAATGGCGCAAACAAGGGTACAAACATAGGTAGAAAAATGTGGCACCAACAAGTCCGCCATTCCCGTTGCGGGCAATCAACAGCCAGATAGCAGGCAACGCAGGCATTACGGACGCTCCGCCGCAAACTGCACTTGGTTGAAGCCGACGATGCGCACCGTGTCATACACGTCGACGACATCTCCGACAGGCACATCCGCTGCCGGGTCGATGACAACCGGCAAGTCCGCGCGGACATTAGCCAAACCTTCCAAACGACCCTGCAAGTCGCCCAAGTCGGTCAGGTGTTGACCATTGAGCGTCGTAATCAGGCGTTCGTCTTGCCGCAGCAAGCGCACCGCAATCAGATCGAAGTCCGGTTGTTCCGGCGGTGTCTCTGTCACAGCGCCCGATCCGGCCGCCATCGATATCACGACCGGAAGGTTTTGCTCGGGAAGCTGGAAACTTGCCGTCCACAGGAAAAATACCAGCAGCAGAAACACGACGTCGATCATCGGCGTCATGGGGATTTCTAGCGGTCGCCGACCTCCGGGACGCAAGAACGTCGTACGCATCAATGACCCTCCTGCTTGCGGGTGACCGAAAAGGAAACGTCCCAAATGCCGGCTTCGGCAGCGGCGATCAATACCGGCGATACCTCACCGTACGGCAACGTTCGGTCCGAACGAATGCTGACGCGTACCGGATGATTTGGATCATCATTTTCGTAACGCAAACGTTCCCGCAGTTGACCGGCAGTCACCGTGTTACCCGCCAGCAGTAGCGTTCCATCGGCTTTGACATTGACCGTGATTCGATGCATCCCCGTTTCCACGTCGTCCTCTCCGGTGCTGGCCGTGGGCAACGGCAATTGGATCGACCGTTCCTGCCGCGCCATATGACTGGATACCAGAAAGAAAATGATCAGCAAGAATACAACGTCGATCATGGGAGTCATGTTGAAGCCCACACCGGTGTGACGCGAAGGTGTTGGAAGTTGCATTACGCATGCCTCCTTGGTGAAGGGGCGTCCGGACCGCGAGGTTGCGGTGGTTTTGATGGCGGTGGAGGGGGAGGCGGAGGGGGCGGCGGGAATGATGATGGTTTGCGACGCTTAAGGGGCGACAATGCGTGCATGGCAAGGTACGCGGTTTCCGCCACGAGCATGTCCAGACGATTGCGAAAGATCGCGAAGGCACCGAGCGCCGGAATGGCAATGATCAACCCTCCCACGGTCGTGACCAGGGCCTGGTAAATTCCCTCGGCAAGATCGGCGGCGCTGGCGGCGCCTTGCGTGGTGGCAACTTGCTGAAAGGCGAAGATCATCCCCGTGACGGTGCCGAGCAGTCCCACCATGGGTGCGATGTTGCCGATCACGGCCAGGTATTCGATACGGCGACCCAAGCGGGCCGCCTGTTCGGCCGTTGCATCTTCCAGAGCTTTTTCCACGCCGTGCCAACCACCGTCACTGCCGTTGATTCCGTGCAGCAGTACGAACGACAAGAAGCTGGGATGTTGGCGGCAGAGTTGTTCTACCTGCTGGGAATTGCCCTGCGTTATGGCCTCACGAACCTGATCGGCCAGGCCGGCGGGCATCAATTCGCCGTGCCGCAGTGTCATCGCGTGTTCAAAAACCAGGTAGGCTGCCGTCAGAGACAGGGCCAGCAGGACCAGCATGATCGAGATGCCGACCCAACCGCCAGCCAGGACAATATCGAGGAAACCAGCGGTTTCGGTCGCCGTGCCATTTGCGTCCGAGTTGTTGTTGGTTGCCTGTGCCAGGGCCTGCGCGGTCATGGACGCGATCCCAAGTAGGCAAATCGCCCAGCTGGAGAGCAGTCGGAACGAGTTGGGCACGTGAGAACGAATCAACGGGCAGTCCTTTGTTTTGTGATGGCGTTGAGCTGTTGTTGGGCCTCGGCCGCCTCGGGGGATTTCGGGTAATCTCTTACGACCAGTTCGTAGAGCATGCGGGCATCGTTGTCCTGTCGTAGTTGTGTTAGTTGTTCTGCTGCGGCAATGGCCGACGCGGGGGCTAGTGGTACGACGTGTGCGTAGAGCATCGGAATGCGCGACCACGTCAACGACGCACCACGATGATCCTGCAGTCGAGCCTGCACTTGTCCGAGCAGAAAGTAACCACCGGGCCGGACTTCGGGCGGCATGCGTGTGAGTTCTTCGGACCAGCGTCGAGCGGTATTGGCGTCGGCGGTAACGACTTCTACACGCCACAATTGTGTCTGTGCCAGGCTCGCAATCATTACTTCCTTGGACTGACTGAGTTCGCGAAGCACCGGCAAGATGCTGGCACGATCACGTCCTGCCAGCAGCCAGCTGGCGGCGATCAATCGTGCCGCGGGAGTCTGGTCTCGTGCCAGCAATTGTGAAGCTCTTGTCTGCCAACTGCCGTCGGCGGTTTCGGCACGCCATGCCAAGGGCGCGCGGTCCCAAAGTTCGGTTTGCGGATCGTCATTGAGCGCCAACAGGATGGTTTCCGCAGCCGTTTGGATCTGTCCGTTGTGGGCGTAGGCGGCCGCCATTTCCGCCACGATCCGTCGTTGGACCCAACGCCGCTGCTCTTGGCCCAAGGCCTCACGAAATAGCGAGATCGCGGTGTCGTAGTCGTGTCGATCGGCTGCTCGCAATCCGTCGGAAAAACTGGCAGTCCATTCCGCGGACCATGAGACAACTCGCTCACGCGGTACTGATTTTTCCAGCCCGCCGCTGAGTTTGATCGCAAACGTGGCCGCTCGATCGTCCAGTATCTCCCCTTCCCAGTCGATGGTGCGGCCGGTGTTGGGATCGCGGACTTGCAGTTGGTCCGCCATCGCAGGCATGGTCCATGTCGCGAGGTACATACAGCAGAAAAGTACCATAGCGGGGAGCGACGTCGATGGTAGGTGATCGTTCATTGAGCGGGCAGGCCTGTGATATCGACGTAGACATGTTGCCCGCCGTTTTGCTTGGCAAGTTGTGTCAGGAAGTTGTCTGTTCGGCGTTGCAGCCCCAGACCGAATTCGATGGCGTGGATCGTGGTGCCGTAGTTCAGCCGGCGGACGCGTTGCATTTCGTCGTCCGACAGTCGCGGTTCATCGGCATCGGTGAGGAAGAAGACGACGTCGGGCCGCATCCCCAACGCCAGGCGTAGTGCTTCGAAGTGACGCGTGCTCCCTTCCGCCGAAATCCCACGGACGAAACGCCGGGCGGCCTCCTTGCTCGCGTCATCTCCCCAAGCCAGTCGCGGCGTCCCCGGCCCGGTTTGGAAGATGCGTGGTGTCTCGTTGTAAAAGATGATTTGAAACTGATGGACGCTCCGCAGATCCTGCAGGCTTTTGAGCAACTCCATCTTGGCGGCGATCAAGGGGCGACTTTGGTAGCCCGACATGCTGCCGCTGCGATCGAACACATAGACGAACTTGGTTCCCTCGGCAGCCAGGCCAAAGACCTCGGTTCGCACCGAGCCATCGATCCCGCCTCCCGGCTTGCCCCCCGTCGTGAGATCCTCACCGGTCGGCAGAGCGTCCGTGAGGCTGCTGGATGTTTCGCCAGAATTGGCTGGCAAGACGCCCGACAAGTCGACGGCAATGTCGCTATCGGTCGGCAACGCATTGTCGATGCTTGGGTTCGTGGCTGCTGCCGCCTGGCTTGACTCCATTGCCTGGCCGTCGACATATTCTCGTTGGTCGCCCGCCTGATGGACGAACACCACGCCACCGGTCCGTTCCGGCTCGGTGGGCCCACCTCGAGGTACGAAGCGATACGTGGTGACAAGCACGGTGATGATGGCCGAGTGCAGGCAGCACGATAGGATCCAGGCAGGGATCCTTCGCTGCTGCGGCATTGCATGAACACGTGCGTCCCAGCCGGCCGAGCCATCCGAATGCGGCGTTGCGACCGAAGCCGGGGTGGGGATTGCGGGTTGTGCCATGCCAAATCTGACGTCAAAGGTAGACAAGAGCCAACGAATCGTGCGGTTTCAACGCA
Source organism: Planctomycetales bacterium (assembly GCA_020426865.1). Lineage (GTDB taxonomy): Bacteria > Planctomycetota > Planctomycetia > Pirellulales > Pirellulaceae > JAGQPD01. The sequence continues at coordinate 2,133 of JAGQPD010000445.1, read as the reverse complement.
CAAACTGCAAACATTGCCACGTCTCTTTAGATTCTAAAGTTGTCGCAACAGAGGGTCAACGCACAGGCTGGACGACGGTGGCCCGGTCGCACAACTTGGCTAACGCTCGTATAATTGCTGAAATTGTATCTCCGATGCTTGCTAGTCCGCCGAGGGAGAATAGTTGCGTGTTGAAGATTATCGAGTTTCCCCATCCTACGCTCCGGCACAAATCCAAACCGATTAAGCGTGTGGATAGTCAATTGCGGTCGGTCATCCGAGAGATGTTCGATTTGATGTATGCAGCAAACGGGATTGGGTTGGCTGCCAATCAAGTCAATTTACCCCTGCGTCTGTTTGTCGCGAATCTGGCAGGAAAGCAAGACGAAGGGGAGGAAATAGTGTTCATCAATCCTGTGATCAGCCGTGAACGGGGTAACGAGGAACGTGAAGAAGGTTGTTTGAGCCTGCCTGGTTTATATGGATTTGTCCGCCGTTCCACCAGTATCCGGGTCAATGCCTTCACGTTGGACGGGACGGAAATCGACCAGGAGGTCAGCGGCATGTTGGCGCGCATGATCCTGCACGAGACCGACCACTTGGACGGTGTGCTGTTCATCGATCGATTAAGCGAAACCGGCGAAATTACCGCCCGCGATACGATCGAGACATTCAAGCGCAACTTTGAAGATCAGGCTCGGCGCGATCCCGACTTGCAGCCGCAGAACATCGAGGCTCATTTGCGGGAATGGGAAGCGCGATACTGTTAGGCCAAGCACATGCAGATCCTGATGATGGGAACGGGTCCCTTCGCCGTTCCAACGTTTGAAGCGTTGATTGCGTCCGATCACACCGTCTTGGGCCTGGTGACTCGTCCGCCGCGACCGGTGCAGACTGGACGCAGGAGTCGCAGCGTGGTGGTCAACCCGATGCGAGATGTGGCGGAGCGTCACGGGCTGAGCGTGTGGATGCCGGAGGACATCAACGGCGAAGAGGCCCATCAGCAGTTGCAGGCAACGGCGATCGACTTGCTGGTGGTCTGCGATTACGGACAAATTCTTTCGGATGACTCACTCCGTTTGGGGCGATTGGGTGGCATCAATCTGCATGCCTCATTGTTGCCAGCTTATCGCGGTGCGGCCCCCATCAATTGGGCGATTTGGGATGGCCTGGACACGACGGGCGTGACCGTTATTCACATGACCGCCGGGTTGGATGCCGGGCCGTGTCTGGTACAACGCAGCCTCGATATTGGTGACGATGACGACGCCGTGACGATGGAACGGAAGCTTGCCGATCTGGGCGTCGCGGCGGTGCTCGACGCCGTACAAATGCTTGAAAACTGGGATGGAACGTCTTCGATTGGCAGCGTTCAAGACGGAAAGAAGGCCACACGGGCACGTCGCTTGCGTAAGGATGACGGGCTTGTCGACTGGTCACGCACCTCGCAGCAAATTGATGCTCAGGTTCGAGCTCTAAGGCCATGGCCGGGGACGTTCACACACTTGCAGCGGCTTGAGCAGCCGCCGCTGAGGGTCGCCATTGAGCAGGTGACGCCGATCGGTCTGGATGGGGCATCGATAAAAAGCGGCATCGAGCCGGGCGAAATCGTGGAGGTATCGAAAGAACAATTCTTGGTCGCCTGTGGTGAAGGGTATCTGCGGATCGACCGGTTGCAACCGGCCGGCAAGCGGAGCCAGTCGGCGGCGGAATTTCTTCGTGGTTACCGGTTGGATATCGGCAGCCGGTTTGCTTAGTGCCACGGTCCTTTCCACATCGCACGATCGTTACGATCGGCATGGTCGGAACGCCAGGCAGTTGGGGAAGTAGCAAAACCTTTTCCGCGACTCTACCCCCTGATCCCGCAAACTATAGTTTCACTGTAGCCAGGTACGTGTAATTTGGGCCCCGACTCTTTTTTGCGTCCATAAGGAGCCACCTCGGATGACCGCTGCAGTTGCAAGTGAAAACGCCGCACCATCGAAAGAAAACGTCAAAACGACTCGCTATGTGATTGAAGACAAAGACGTGTCTGTGATTGTGACCGTCAAGCCGGATGATTTTCGCGAGACAGGTGAGACATTCGAGGCCAAGCTGCTGGACCTTTCGCAAAATGGTGCCAGATTGGTGGTCCCCAATGAAGTTCCCAATACT
>JAGQPD010000444.1 GCA_020426865.1 Planctomycetales bacterium | reverse complement strand
CAGCAGCCACCGAAGGGCGAGCAGTCGCCCTCCGGCAGGAAGACTCGAGTAAAACCGATGTCGCCGCAAGGCATCCGCTATTTCCAGACATCGATCCGCGTCGCGGCGACTGGCCGCAATCTCCAGCCAATGCTCGTACGGCAAGACGTGGGGCACAAGCGTAACTGCGAGCGCCTCCCAGGTGTTGGTCGTCCAATCGCTGGTGGTCGGTTCGCGCAACAGGAATTCGTACAATTCGTCGGCCGTGTGCGTCGTGATCGCGCCCCCCGTCACCAATTGATCGGCAACCACGATGTGAAACAACCAACGAGATGCGTGACGCTGAAACGTCATGGCATTGGTCAATGAGGCATTGCCTGGTGCCGCATTTCCCAATTGGAAATTGTTGATTGCGTTTTGAAAGTGCAAACGAGCACCAACTTCGCCAACTGCCATCGGACTTCGTGCCATCGATTGACGCGCCGCGGCAATCGCCCGCGTGGCACCCGCGGCATCGCGCATCGCTACCAGGTTTTCAGCGACACTCGTCAACAAGGATGCCTGCAACTGCCGATACTTGACCCGCGTCGCCCACACCGCCGCCGGTGCCAAAGGCGGAAACGCGCCATTGCCCCCATTGGCCAAGAACGAAGCCAATCCCAATCGCAATGCCTCGTCCATGACATCCGGCTGTTGGTACTCCGCCGCTGCATAGCTGGCCTCTAAAAAAAGTACGAGTGCGGCGGCGTGCTGACCCTGTTCGTACGATAGTCTTCCGAGCTCTAGTAACGCCAGCCCCGTCAACGGATGATCGAACCGTCCACCAATGACCAGTGACGACTGTAACAACGCGGCCGCCTCCGGTGCGTGTCCCGCCGATGCCTCGGCCATCCCCAATAACACCGTGACCCACGTCTGTGACCAATGATTGACCGGTCCAGGACGATTTCCTAACGCCGCCAATAGCGTCGTTGTGAGCGGATCGTGTTGGCATGCCGGCCCCAATAGCTCTCGCCGACGGGACATCGCCAATGCCGTGCAACGGAGGATTTCAACCACGTCCACGTTGCGGAACTCCGGAGGCGCCACGATCCCACCCTGCTGTAGCGCCTGCTCGGCGTTGAAGTTGCCAAACATCGTGGGCATGCTGTCGCTGTAGTCCCCTGGCTCCGAAACCCGAGTCGTCGTGCCCCACGTGATCGTCGGGCGAATGGGGCGGCGCTTGGGAATCGGAACGGCAGCAAACTTCACACGCTGCAAAAAGTCCTTGTTGACCATAAACAAGTTGAGCGATACCGTGTATTGCTCCAACGCCTGCGGTAACTGCCCCATGTGATAGAAGCATTCTCCCATCATCGTGTGATAGCATACCGAATCGACCCACCGACCCTGGCTGCTGCGCAACCCCGAGCGGGCAGCCGACCGGAAACCGTCCAACGCGTCGCCATATTCCCCCTCGTAAAAGGACGGCATCGTCAATCGGTATCCCGTGCCGGGATAAGAAGCGCCTCCCAACTGACCATTGGCTTGAGCTGCGATGCAGCCAATCAGTCCCAAGGCGATCGGTAGGACGAGTCGAATTGGCAATGGCCAGACTTCACGCCGCGAATTCATCATTACCCGATCCCCCTAGACTGCCTCGTCATCGGAACAATTTCTTCATCATAACCGACCCACCGCCTGATTTTCCAATCGGTAGGCATTCTTTCGGTGAACCAGCATGAATCGAGTAAAGGTGTGACGGTTGTACTTCCGATACTGATCGTGCACGTTTTACCCACGTTAATGATGGCAGTAATTGGCACTACTGCAGGCACCGCTTGCAGCCAAACTCGGACGGAGATTCTCGGATGACAAAGCCAGTGGTCGTTTCAAAGTTGGTGAAACAATGGATGGCCGTCGGGGCCTTGGGAGCAGCGTCCCTGGGAACCACCGGCTGCCAAGTCGATATCGGTGGCCAGACCTTGCCGAGCGCCTATTACATTTATGACGATCTACAGTACTTCCCGGCTGGACCGGAATTTCCGCTGAGCAATGAAGCTGCAGCAATGAAGGCCTACAACGCCGAACAACAATTGCAGGGCCGCTAGTACGATCGTACATCGCGACCCCGCTGTTGTCTTCGGCGCGACCGGCAACAACCGGCCGACCGCGACGCCCTCGCTTTATCGTCCCATTTCATGACCGATGGAAACTACCAGCGGTTTTGACGCGGATTTCGGCTGTTGGCATAGGCGGAAAGTATCTCCCGCACCAACAGTTCCCATGGTTCGGGACCATTTCTACCTCGAAAACTGGCGTTTCCCACCGGCCCACCGTGATTCAATGGCGGCTGAAGCCGCGGCACTGGCTCCACGTGATCATGCTCCACTCTCACTGGTCCGCGGTGGTAGGTTTCCACCCACGGCGCAGGACCGGGTTGCACATGCGGTCCGCCATATGCTGGCGCCGAACACTTTCCGCATACGCAACGCGAACTCTCTTTCGCCGCCCGCCGCGCGATCTCGTATTCGTGATACAACCGATCCTTGCGACAGCCATAGTCTTCGCGCAACGATCGTAGCTGCGCATTGTAGTCACGCGATAGACAGCGGCGACGCTCCGTATTGCTTGCTAGCACAATGCGTCGCTCGTCGGGACACAACCGATAGGCATTCTTCCGCTCCAGATCCAATTGACGTACCGACTGGCGATATTCATACCCAGCACGATCCTTAACGCTGGCATACCATGCGCTGAGCGCGTCGCGCTGTGCTCGGTACTGATCGTCGACCTGTCGTACCAGATCCGGGCAGGCCGTGGCGGCCGAGACCTGCAGTCCGATCAGAGCGACGAAGCTGGCAGTCATTTTTCTGGCGATTTTGCCGGCGATGACATTACGGGCGTTCATGTTGGCTTCCCTCCTTTTGGTTCAAGCGTCGGTGTAGACGGGTCCGACTATTTGCAGCGACTTTGCTGCCGCTGCCGGTTCTAAAGGCAGCCGGCGTGCCAGCGATGCCATCATCACCGGCGTGAATCGGACGTTATTCATAAACGCTTGATATAAAACAACTTACGCCTGTCAATTCGCCGAATTTCTAGCGACGTTGCCAAAGCCTGCCGCCTTCTTGCCTGGAAAACTGTCGTCAGTCTGATGGCGCAAGATCTCACGGCGCAAGATCTCACGGTGATTG
>JAGQPD010000443.1 GCA_020426865.1 Planctomycetales bacterium | reverse complement strand
TGGTCGTGATTGCGATCATCGGAGTATTGGTGGCAATGCTTTTGCCCGCGGTCCAAGCGGCTCGCGAAGCCGCGCGGCGAACGCATTGCGTGAATAATTTAAAGCAGCAAGCTTTGGGATTGCACAATTTCCACGATACCTACAAGCGATTCCCATCGGCCCATCAAATCGACCCGGCATCGTCGCCAACCTACCATGCCGATCCACCTCCGAATGGGATTCGCGCCCCTTCATACCCGGTGGAAGGTCCGTATTGGAGTTGGTCGATGCGGATCGCGCCGTTCATCGAAATGAATAATGTGTATGACCAAGCCAACTTAGACGCTTGGCCGTGGTGGCAGCAACTGCCCGACGGTAGCTGGTTAAATGGCATGGCTTGTCAAACGTTTGTTTGTCCGTCGGACGTACGAGGTGATCTGTTCTATACGGACGGAACGCATCGTGCTGCGTTGACATCCTATCTGGGCGTCACTGGGCGAAACCAATTCGTCGAGGCGCAGGGACAGGACGGAGTGCTGTATGTGAATTCCCAGGTCCGAATGGCGAGTGTGATCGATGGCACCAGTAACACGCTTATGATCGGTGAGCGGCCTCCGTCTAACAACTTGCTCTACGGATGGCAGTGGGCCGGAGCGGGCGAAGCGCCGCACTTCGGAGCCACCGATGTAGTCTTAGGCGTCTTGGAGCGAGCGCTGAATCCGTCCGCGGCGCCGGATTTCTTTCGCAAGGGCACCGTCGTGGATCCGATGGATTTGCATCGCTACCACTTTTGGAGCTTGCATCCCGGCGGAGGCAATTGGGCTCTGGTCGATGGCAGCGTGCGCTTCATCTCCTATAACGCTGCCGGCCCCCAAGCGACCTCTCCAGCAACGCTCACACCGGTCGAGGCCATGGCCACAAGGGCTGGGAGTGAAGTTTTTCAACTCCCCTAATTTTGCCTGGCGTCAATCCACTTGGCAGGTGTCAGCTTCCACGGCATGCGGCAAAGCGCGACCCAATCCCGGATCGCGCTTTGCTACCGTGAGATGCACAAGCCAGCGTTTTGGCAATATAGAGTGTCGCATTGAGAGTGTTCGTCTAGGCTGACAAACACTCTCGCTGTGGATGGGGACACTCGTTCACGCCATCAGATCCACTGGACAGCCGGAGAGGCCGCTTTACGGTGGATCAGTTCACCCGATGCGTCGTGGCATTCAAAGTATAGCTGGTGTTGTTCACCGGGTTTTTGGGAATGCCGCTGGGGAAGTAATTCGTGTCAGCGCCAATGTCCGATAGATTGTTCGCTGGCCACGTTCCCTTCTCGAAGTACCAACGTTCGACAGCGGAATTGATCTCCGCCTTGTTCTGACGGTTAGCTTCCTCTTTGGCCTTCTTGCTGGATACGGAAACACGCGGCACCACGACGACTGCGATAATGCCCAGAATTGTGACAACCGCCAACAACTCCAATAACGAGAATCCGCGACATCGACGAGTTGGCTTCTTCACCAAATGATTCTTCATCACACACCTCACTTCGTATTGTAGCCGGCTCTCGGGATGGCCATCGCCAATGATGGCTCGAAACGCATGCCCCCGATCAACCGAGTTCCGACAACACCTGCCCCCAATTGGCGAGGAACTGCCGACACCGAACCGTAGGTCGGCTGCGGGGCGAATGTGCCGTCTTTTCCGTGCGCAAAGCGGAATTTGGCCAAAAGCAGGCGTAAGAATCCGCAGGAAGCGCGGAACCCGAAGTGAGAACGATCAAGCGCGTATGATAGCCCTACCAATACCGTGAGGCGATCGGCAACAGAAACATCGTCGTCGGCAGGAATTTGGCCGTTATTAGATGTCCGAACAACATGACGATCACTCTCGATAAATCAAATAGCGATTGGTGCACCTTGCGCACGACGCACGCGGAAATGAACTTCGCACAAGCATACGTCGCGGATTTGCATAACAGCAAAAACGGCCCCAATCCGCCCACGTCGCTTGATGTCACTGACGGACGATATCGTTAAACCCGCTATAACCACACATCCCGCGTTTGAGCCTGCAAGGTCGGCCGGTAGTCGTGCATGGCGACGATTGCGTGTTCGGCAGATTTGCGAGTCGCACTCTGTCGTGCTACAGTAAGCCGCCTTGCTGGCCAATGACTCCAGACCTAGAAAGCGACCCAATGGAGCCGAGTCCGAACGAAGCGAATCGACTGCCAATTAAGAGCGACGGCGCGCCCAGACTACCGTTTTCCTCGTTAGCGGTACGCGGATTTGCGGCAGGGAATCGGGCGATTTTGGGAGCATTGCTATTGTTCCTGTTGTTGGCCCCCAATCAAATTGGCGGGAACTTGTCGGCCGTTTTGTTGCTTGAAACTGGCGGGATGCAAGTGCAGCCAGGAAAGGAACCGCCCCCCGAAGCGTTTATGATGATAGGAGTCGGATGCTTCATTTGCACGTGGTTGCCGCTCGTGGTTTTCGGCATGCCGTGGGTTATGGGCGGAATCCTGGGAATCGTTCGGGGCGCCGTTATCGGCGACCCTGTGGATAAATTTCCGTCCAATGCCAAACGCTACTACGTTCGCTTGCTGCTGTTAGTTCTGCTAGCGATTGTCGCATCCCTGGCCATCTACCTACCCATCACACTTGCTGGCAGTTTGATAAGCGGCCAGCAACAGGTGGACATGGCTGCGGGATTTACCCCCGAGCGATTACAAGAATCGAGTCGTAATCCCGTGAATCTGGCATTTGGATACGTGGCAATGATGGCTTTTGCGGGAGTCGGCGTCATTCTCAACTTGACTCAAGCCAGTATCGCACTTGAAAACGCGGAACTCATGACCGCCATTGGCAAGGCGTTCCGGTTTTGTCAACGCCACGTCGCGGACACCTGCAAGTTGTACGTGATCGCGGCCATTATCTCGTTTCCCACTGT
>JAGQPD010000442.1 GCA_020426865.1 Planctomycetales bacterium | reverse complement strand
CCACAGATTCCGCGAAAAAAGGCGCGCCAACCAAGCGTCGAGGACGCGGTCAGTGATCTCCGGTCGGTCCCACAAACGCAATGCCAGATTGCAGGCCTGTGAACGCCCTAAACTCCCACCCGGCCGATTGATACTTCGCATCGGCTGATTGTCGACCGGTCCGTTGTCGGAATAGTAATAGGAAAAGTCCGGCTTCTGCTGCCGCTCGACACAGGCAATGGCCCGCCGCACCAGCCGATCGGGGATCTCGATCCCTAGCGATCGGGCGTCATGAAAGGCAATCAGCGCCGTTGCAGTCGTAAAACTGGTGGGGTTGCTGGAAGGCTGTTGGGCGTACGCACGAAAGTCGTAGTACCCCCAACCGCCGTCGACGGACTCGTAGCGGTCGAGTCGATCGATTTGGCCGACGATCATCTGGCGAAGCTGAGCCTGTTTGTCGGGATCGTCATGTCGGTAGCCGTGCAAGTCGGCCAATGCCTCGATAGCGTAGGCATGCGCCCAAACATTGTAGATCGCGTCCTGATTGGCGCGGCGGACGTTTCCCAAGTGTTCGAGCAGCCAACGTTCGCCCGCTTCAATGGCCGCAATGACTTCCGGCCGGCGATCGGTCCCCTCAATCAGTGCTGACAGACACAAACTTGTGACAGCGGCTCGAAAACCTTCGTGAGCGCCGGGCACCGGGGCGTAAATGTTCAGCCCCTTCGTTCGCGTCGCCGATCCCCAAGCACCATGGGCATCTCCGTGTGTCAATTGACGTTCCAATAGAAAATCGGTCCCGCGACGGATCGCCGTTTCGATCTCCTCTGCGGCCGGCATCGGCACTCGTTCGGGACGCGGAACGTCCAACCAATCCCGGCCAGTCTTGACCGCCGCCGGCGTCTCCTCTCCCGCTACCACTCGCACCTTTAACGCCGCCGATATACCAGCGACACCCGCCAGTGCCAAGACAATTATGCGAAAATGGTTCGTCGTCACGCCTGTTGTTCCCTGCAAAACCCCTGGAATCTCAATAACAACTCGCCCCCGCCCCGCACGTCGCCACGACTCCCTATCGCTGAGAGATTGGCTGACTCACAATTGGCGGTAACACGTTTCCACTGTTCAGCCCTGAATGCTAAAACGCCCTCGATGAATCTCGTGTCGGCCGGCAAATCGTGCTGCACCAATCCAGCGCAACTCCCCTCCAGGACGAGGGGACTTGGAAACACTGATTTTTCATCTACCCACGCTCTCTTTATTCGTCATCATCCTCTTCGTCATCATCCTCTTCGTCATCATCCTCTTCGTCATCATCCTCGTCGTCGTCATCCTCTTCGTCATCATCCTCTTCGTCGTCATCCTCTTCGTCATCCTTTTCACTGCCAACGGAGATCTTACATTTCATGCCGGCGACGATCGCGGGTTCGGCAAGATCGAGGACGCGGAGGACGGCGTCGAACTTGCCTTCGGCGATCGGAATCGGCGACAAACTCTTGATGCGGCCTTTCAATTCACGGTCCGGAAAGGCCACGGGTGTCAACTTCACGGCGTGACCAGGCACAACGTGCCGCAGATGGTCTTCCGCCACCGTGGCCCGAACGGCCAAACGGCCGGGGGCGACCACGGTCAGCACGACCTGGTTCGCCTTCAGCGACCCACCTGGGCCGAGCGCCGTGGATGCGGCCGCCGGATCGCTCCACTTGCCCCGGTTCTGTCCGCCGTAGTAAACAAAGCCGTCCAACGTCGCCACAATCTTCATGATCTTTCGATCGGCGCGTAGCGACTTGAGCTTCTCCTGTAGTTGTGTGACCTCGGTACGTTTCTTCTCAACAGCAAGTTCTTCCTGTCGCACACGTCGCTGATGGGTATTCGTGACCTCCTCCAATGCAATATCGGCCTCGCGCATCGCGGTTTCCAATTGCTCTTGCGTCCGCTGCAGATCGTACTTCAGACTGCGATCGACGTTGGACTCGACACGCTTGAAGCTGAATTCCGAGGCTTGCACGTCGTCGCGAGTCCGACGTAGGATGATCTCCTCGGTTTGTTCGGTTAGATCATCCGCTTCGTACATCTGTTCCAATTGCTTCAGCTCTTCGCGTTCATAGTCCAGCCGGTTCTTCGCACTTAACAGCGATTGCTCGAGGGAAGCGCGCGTCTCGTCCTTGCCCCGGGCAATGAACTCGTCGAAATCCTCGTGGGCCTTGCGAGCCGTCCGTTGAGCGGCCGCAACGCTCATGCGGTTGGTCTGCTGGAACAATTCCAGCTTTAGTTCGGCGTCCTCCAATCCCAGCCGTGCCAAGGTCAAGTCGACGTCTGCCTGATCGATGGCTCGATCGATGTCCGCCATCTCCAATTCCACAAGCGTGTCACCACGCTCCACCCGACTGCCATGCTCGACCGCGCGCACCACTGTAAACGTCGACCACTCGCGCGGTCGCAAGATGACCTCCGCAAACCGCAAAGGCTCGAATATCCCGTCGAACTCCACGACGTCTTCCGGATTTTCCCCGGCTTTTTCGCCTCCCGCTTGATCCCCCTTGTTCGTCGCGGATTCCTCGTCCGCCGCCGTCGGATATGGAACCACGAGCAAGACCGCAAGCAGTGATAACAACACCCCAATCCGCTGAATTGAAAGAACCGACGCAACAACTTTCATGATCGACCTCGCGATATTCCGGTAGGCTACAACGACAGGCACCTTTTACTTACGTTTACATCCGCTTACTTCCATCTACATCCGCGCGCCGGACCTCTGGATTAAGTCCTACGTATCCTTGGAAACTAATCGACGGGACAGCGCCGGTCAAGAAATTTCTGCAGACGTTATTCGCAACCGACATCACTGGCAGTGTCGGACTTCCAGCGTTGGAATAACGTCGGTAACGCGCGATGGAATTGCCCTCGAGCCATCACCTCTGAACAACCCAATTGCTGAGCCTGCGATAAACGGTCGGCATGGACATGCGGGCCGAAGGCAATCACAGCTAACGGCGGGGAGGACGAAGTATTCAGCTGCGGCACAATCTCCGATAAATTGACCACGCCGCTCGACAAATCCAACAACACAACACATGGCCCACTGGCCGCTTGCTGCAGAAGAAGATTCACCTTGCGGCATTGCGAAAAGTCATGTCCGGCCCGTCGCGCAGCCCCTTCGACCTGAGAGCTAAACAGCAAGTCATCGGAAAACAACAGCACGTGCATGGGACTACCTGCATCCTCTATTTAGACGGCTTCCGGGCCGCGCAATCCCGTATCAATTTGGATCGCTTCTGCCACCGGAGTGATGAAAATCTTGCCGACACCGATTTCGCCGTCCGGCCCGGATCGCGCTGCTTGAACAACCGTGTCTACCGTGCGGTCGAGAAAATCGTCGTTGACCACAATCTCCAACACGACTTTCCGCAGAAACTGGATCTTGTACTCGTGCCCCCGATACGTCGCCGTCTGACCACGCTGACGCCCAAACCCTTGGGAATCACAAACCGTCAGTCGCTCGACGCTGACCTTCGATAACGCAGCCAACACGGTCTGCAATTTTGGCGGCTGAATGATGGCGGTGATAATCTTCATCGTAGGCGTTTTATCGTGAATGGAAACTCTCGTGCAGCGCAACGTCCAAAATCCAGTACGGGCTGCTACAGCGTTGCTTAGCGCTTGCAACGTCGAATGCCATCGCCGGCATGTCGGCAAAGCAATTATAACCGAAAGCGATCGGTTACGTCTGCTGCCAGAAAGGACCGTGTCGTCCGCAGCAAGAGCAAATCCCGTCCGCCGATAGCGGAAAGAAGCATCGGATGGTGGTCGGCAGACTCTCCCGGGGTTACAAGGGTCGCTCCCGACCACCACCACATCTGCTTGTTGTCCTGGCGATCAGCGACTGAGCCGCTGCAATTCAGCCTTCACTAACGTTGCCGTCTCGGACGTGCCACCTGCAAGTTGAGCACGCCGATAATATTGTCGGGCCACATTCGTCCGGCCATCCGCTTCCGCTTGGCGCGCCATCTCCAGGAGACGATCGACGTTCCGGCGACGCACCTCATCCCTTCGATTCTGCTTGGCCTGCTCACGGTCCGATAACTGCGGCTGGTCATCGACCGACAACAGCGATCCTGTCGAGCTGACGGTGTCCTTGCCCTGAGTCTGCTGGCTGGCCGCCAACATGGCTTGGCGCAACATCGCCTGCTGCATCTGCATTTGCATCTGCCGCTGCGCCAACTGATAGCCTTGCGTCATCCCATTGAGATACGCCGCTTGAGGGTACGCCAAACTGGGTGACGAAGCCGGGTAGCCCAACGCCGAAATCGTCGGGTAGACCAACCCTGTTGCGGTACCGGTCGCCGTTGCCGTCCCCGTCGGGACACTCCCTGTGCCTCCTCCACGTCCCCCCGAGCATTGCGCTAGGCTATGATGTGCACTGAAAACCGCAAGTCCCACAATCGCACCGATTCCAAGACAACTTGATTTCGCCCTCTGAAACATAAACACTCCTCCTCTCGTTCTCTAACTCAACCCCTGTACCCTTGCCAATACCAAACCTCGCGTACCGTTGCACGTCGATCTCACCCCCTCTCTTGCCGCTTGCCTATCCGAAGTCCCGATTCCACATAGGAATCGCGGCAAACAAAGCATCAACCGCTAGTACTGATCCGTTTTGCACGTGATGCGCTCCATCGTTGCTTATTGCTGCAAAGTATGCAGCGCGGTCTGGTGTCACTCCGTTGTGTGACACACGATTGGACCGCGCACGACTGGCGACCTCCGTGTTTGATGAAAACAGACTGCTGCCCAACCGGCGCAGCCTCGCGTGGATTGAATCTGCCGTGCCTCGACTCGACGCAGCGTTAGCGGCCCCGATGGCAACAACCGAAGAAGCTGATGATGAGGCTGATGCGGAAGCAGATGATGACGACAGTGCTGCGGCCGAGGCCACCGTTCGAGCTGCATTGACACCACCTCGTGCATCGGACGACCGCACCGACGTTGTCGCACCCGAGACGAGTATCGAACGCAATTGACTGGCGGTCAAGTTCGGATTGGCTGACAATGCCAACGCGGCGACACCGGCCGCTTGCGGCGACGCCATACTAGTCCCACTGTAGATGGCGTAGCGGTTGTTGGCGACCGTGCTATACACCGACACTCCAGGTGCATCGATCTGAACGGCATTGCTGCTGCCAACTCGATTACTGAACCCCGCCACGGCACTCGACGAACTGTAAGCCCCCACGGACAACACGTTGCCGAGATTGGCACTATAGCGCGCCGGATAGTCCGGACGACTGTTGCCGCTATTGCCAGCAGCAGCGACGACCAAGACATCGTGTT
>JAGQPD010000441.1 GCA_020426865.1 Planctomycetales bacterium | reverse complement strand
CAATTGTGAGGGTCTGGGAGAGGCGGCCAGAAACGCGACCCTCATTTTTAGCGGTCACAAAGCACTAGTATCGCCGATCAGCGCCGGCAAAGCGATAGCTACTTCGCAATCAACCCACGCAGCGTCTTCAGATTGACCACGTCAAGATCGCGGTTTTTCTCGGTCCCCTTGGGCGTTTCCAGATACATCGGGACCTTGCGAAATCGGCGGTCGCACAGCAGTCGCCGGAATGGTTCCAGTCCCATGCACCCGCGGCCAATGTGCTCGTGTCGGTCGACACGTGACCCTAATTCGCGCTTGCTATCATTCAAGTGGACCGCCTTCACTTGACCAATCCCCACCGTCCTATTGAGCGAACGCATCGTCTTGCGATACTCCTGCTCCGTCGCCAACGGATACCCCGCGGCGAACAAGTGACAGGTATCCAGACAGATACCCGCGTCATCGGGATTCTTGAGTCCCTCCAGCATTTCCGCCAACTGCTCGAATCGCCACCCCAGACAACTCCCCTGCCCGGCCGTGGTCTCCAACAGGCAGCGGGCGTCACATTTCTTGTCACGCTGTTTGTTCACTTCGTTCAAAGCCTTGACGACTTGCCGGATCCCCGCCGCCTCGCTGCTGTCAACATAGGCGCCCGGATGTAACACGACGTAGGGAATGCTCAATTGCCCCGCACGCTGCAACTCAACCAACAATGCATCCACCGACTTTCGCCACAACTGCTTGTCGGGACTGGCAATATTGATCAGATAAGAACTATGCGAAATTGGGTGCGAGATCTTCAACTCCCGCAATGATTTTCGAAACCGCTCCGATTCGTCGTCGCTTATCAGCTTGGCACGCCACTGGTTGTTGTTCTTCGTAAAAACCTGGACACAGTCGCAACCTGCTTCCCGCGCGCGCTCGACCGCTCGGTAATACCCCCCCGCGATCGACATGTGCACCCCAAGGATCGACAATTCCGTGTCCCTACATCGCGGATGATAAGAACGCGCCGACTAGCACGATAAGCGCGATAAACAAAACGAAGCCAAGCAGTACACATTGAATCATGGCGATGATCACGCCAGCTCGCGTCAATCCCTCTCCCGATGGATCCATGCGACCACGACGCATCTGTTTTAGATCACTGGCCCCTAAAATCCAAGCCGCCACGGAAAACAACGGAAACACCGCCCAACCCAGGATCGACAACACAAGTACCAACACGCCGCGATGCGGCTCAACGTTCGACGCCCGCGGCTGATATCCCGTCGCTCCCGGCGACTGATAGTTCGAAACAACGTCCCGGTCCGCAAAGGGATTGTGCGGCTGCCTGGGTGGCACCGTCGTGCGGCTCACGTCGAGCTCCGGAAAAAAAACACTCGCCGTCTGCCACCGTCCCTCGCCCTGCTTCAACTTGCACGCCGCCGACACCCGGCCTTCTCGCACCCATTGCTCCAATTGACTTCGAACAACCGGTCCGTAAACCTGCTGGTCCGGTGTTAACATCGACCACTCTGCCGCTTCAGCGGCCGAAGTACCAATCGCCCTTTCGATCGCTTCATGTGCTGGCTCACTGACCGATGGCACCGTAAACGTCTCATTGCATTCCGGGCATACCGCTCGCATTCCAGCGTGCTCGTCGGCCAGCCGTAATCGCCTGCGGCACCCACCGCATGTCAATTCAATTGCCATCGTTCTCTCCCCGTAGCTCATCCGCTCCCGTGACTCGCTCGCTCCGGGAGGAACCGCAAAAACTGTCGCTTTATTCGCCGGCCGCGGGTGATTATTTAGGAAAAAACCAATCGCCACAACCGTATTTGCTGCGGTTTGAGGGAAATCACACCCAATCCGGCGGCGCCGATTGCGCGAAACGACGGATTGATTGCGCATGATACTTGCCAAAAACAGGCACCCCAGATTACAATACCTGACAGATGCGCTGGTGACGCCCTTTCCGTCTGAGACCACCGACAGGGTGTGTGGCCCCCCACCGTTATCCGCCAGCCGCAGATCGTGTGATCGGGTTCTATTCTAAGGGATGTTCGATTTGTATTCGGCGGAGGGATTCCATGCACGGGTGGATAATCTTGATTGCGTGCTTGGGCGGCTTGGCGTCTGTCGGCGTAACCGCCTGGATGGGTCACCTACTTAATGAACGTCGCCGCAGACACCGCTCTGACGACATGCGCAAGAATTTCTTCCGCCGCCGGGAATGGTTGGAAGCCGAATTTCTTAAACTGGCATCTCGTAGCGGGAAACCGCGTGGCCTGGAATGGGCGAACTGCGATTTCGACAATGAAGTTGCCTTCGCTCGGGACCGACACAGTGGTGAACTTCGAGCCCTGGTCGGAATTACCGTCAGCTTTACTGCCATCGAAGGGGGCGGCATGGAAGACGTAGAAGCAGTTCACAACCTCCGCTCCGCCACCGCCGTCTTTCGCTGTGAAATCGACCGCTGGACTACCGACGGTCGCGCAGTCTTTAACCTTAACCCCAACGAAACCATTCGCCATTATCAACACGAACTGGAATCGGCCTAGCCTCAACCTCCCCACTCACTCAACACGCCACTCACTCAGCACGTTTCTGGCTGGGAAATAGATTGAAGATCGGCAGATTCACAGCCGGTGCCGTGGGCTTCCGCTGCATGTCCAAATGTAACGACACCTGCAATTGTTGATTGTCCAAGACCACGTCGGCATCAACACCGCGAAACCAATCCATTACCGGCGCGCGGAAGTCTTGTGGATTCTTCACTCGCGGAACGATCCCCTCTTCCCATGCCGTTGAACGCCATTGGCCTGATTGCGCATTGCCATCAGCGGCTTCAACAAGTTGATACTCGCCACCCAAGGCACACACCAACTGGCAGTCCAGCAAACGTTCGCCCACTTGCCGCGCTTCACTTCGCGGGATCGGAAACTGCTGCGACAGGGCATTCAAGAACCGGGTATTGGCCAACGACGCCCGTAACGCTCGATCCGCGGCCAGCGCGTTGAACCAATCGGTCATCTTCGCCTCGGCGATGTTGCCGACCATCACACGGATCTGAGCCGGTCGTTCACACTCGTCGGCACACAGCTTTGGCGAAATGTCTTCCAAAATCTCTTGATGAAACGAAATGGCTGCGTACTCCTCCCATTGCCGACGCCACAATCCAAAGGGGAGCTGCGAATAGCCAGAGACATAGTCCCGTCGCTCTGGAAGCAACGGCAAAAAATCCAGCCATCCGGGCGAGGGCCACGCGGCCACGTAGACCGGGGCCGAACGAATCAAACGAAGCGTGCCGAGTAGATTACCTTTACTGGCCATCAGCGGAACCGCCGAATCCTGGACGCCCAGAAACAGATGGTGCTCCGGCACGCTTGGCCGAAGTGTCCCCCCACGCAAGAACGCATCGACCGACAGAATCGTTCCGTCAGGTGTCTTCATCCGTTCCGTTGTCGGCGGCCCCATCTACGAGGCAATGAATCGATACTTCTGCTGATCGAACGGCGCGATCCGCATATCGACATCAACACGCTCCGTTCCGGCCTTGGCGTCCAGCGCGAAACGCCGAATCCCGACCATCACCGGATCCATCCGAGGCCAGCACGTCTCGTGAAACTCGGCAATTCGTCCGTACTCCTCCACCTCCTCGGCGGTCGCCTCGGTCAGCGGGACATCGGGCACTGGCAGAAATGCACCACGCGCGCCGCGCAACGAATCCACAACGCCCCCCGCCACCAGCTCGGGCCGACTTCGGTCCGCACGCCGCCCAAACGTCGATGGCAACACGTGAGCACCAATCAAGTCGTCAACCGCCGCGTCGGTGTGAACTCGACCATTCTTGACGAGCCCGGCGTTTTTCTCCATCTCATATGCCCATTGCGCCAATTGCATTAACTCCAATTCCGTTGCCGCCTGCAGCCGACGATGTTGCTCCAACCAATACTGTGGCGAAAGCAACCCTTGAAAATACCCGGCGGACAAATAGACAAATACGGTATCGTCCCGTGTCAAGGGCATTGTGACACGTGCTTGCCGAAACTCCGCTGATGCACCTAACGAACCGAGATGCTGTTGGTCGTCGCGGATTTGCAAAAACCGTTCGACGATCGCTCGCGACGTCGTTACCAAATGATAACTTCCGTCATTGACATAAAACGATCGTAGCTGGTTGTCGGGCGTGGAGATGAAGGACACGGTGTGCTCGCCGAATTTGATCTTCTCTTCTTTCGCCCCCTGCTTCTCCCATTCCTTCAACGCCTCCACACGTAAGCCAGCGATTCCGCTTCCAACCATCGTGGTTTTCGATTCGATCAAGACGCCAATCGCCGCCCCCTCACGCATGAATGTGTCGCGACCGATCAACACCAGATCGCCAATGAATTTATCCCCCAACAGATCCGCCAACGGCAGCTCCCTCAGTGCCAGCTGCCGCTGAATCCGGTTGCTGTAGTCCGCCTGATGACCACGCAATGTTGTCATTCGCTGGACGTCTCCGCCATACTCTTCCAACAAATCCGTCAGCCACAAGAAGTTGCCGAGCTTGCCGAAGCGGACGTAAAAACAATCGTCCGGCACAAAATACGCTATCGGCTCGACCGGTACGTCGTCCGGTGGCGCCGCCGCCAAATACCCACGCCAATGAATGTCGTCCGGAACCGCGCGACTCCCCTCCCGCTGGACGCGAGTCCCTCGAGCTGTCTCCTCTAGAATCTCTTGCCGCAAATCCTCACTGCCCAACATCGTCTCGATCGCCGTACGTTGCGCCGACTTGCTGCGCATTCGCCGCAGGTTTTCCAGCGGCCGCCCCAATTGCAACCGACGCTCGAACATCGCCGTCAAGTACGTCTCCACCAACGGAGGATAGTCGCTGATCTTCCGCTGCCGCGTCTCGAGCTCAGTGAACTCACGCCACCATTCGCGCAGTAACATGCGATAGGCACGCGGCTGTTGAGTCGGAACAACTCGACACGATTCGCGACGCGGCGCTTCTATCGTAATCTCGAGCGGCGAGTCCCCCACGAACAAGAAATACGCCGTGTAACTGCCCGGAACCGGTGTGCCCTCGTCCGGCGATAAAAGTTCACGAAGTCCGCTCAGCAGTCGCCCGTCCGAAAAGAATGGATAAAGGATACGATCGTTGGCCTCGCGTATCGAAAAATTATTCGTCGCACACTGCATCTCCGCATCAGGCCCGAGTGGGATCGTCACCTTCCCCACTCCAAACGGACGTCCCGCTATCGCTCGACTTAACAACGCCCCCGACGCGACACGCTCGCCCAACCCCTCCGACATGACACTCACCGCCATGACACACACCACCGCGACCGTCGCCCTGCTACGATTGCTTCGCACTGTCTCACACTCCATTCCACGCAACCCGTCAACATTCTCCCCAACATTCCCCAACATACTCGTCAAAAGCTGAGCAATAAAATGCCGCTCCGCAACATGAGGAATATCAACCTTACGAACGCACCTGTTGCCGAGTTCCAGGTTCTTTCAAAAAATCTGTCCCGAGGCCATCGCCAGCGCCCGACGTATTGTAGGCGGTTGCGTTGCACAGCGTCCAGAACGCACACACGTTACAACCAATCCCAATCGCCAGAAAACTCGCGGATTCGGCGAGTTTTAGCCGTTACAATGTGTTTACAATCCGGCTGCGACTGTCGGTATACAATAGGGATGTCCGATGAAAGTAGCATTGCTGTCATCCTTGCTATCAATATGCTCCTGCGTAACGCAACACGCCAACCACCACACGCCAACCACCATGCGAACCATTTTGACAATCGAAGACGACAAGGCGATCCGTCGGGGTATTGTCGATGCACTGCAGTACGTTGGGTACACCGTCTTGGAAGCCGCCGATGGGACGACCGGCCTGCAGATGGCAACGCGTCGCAACTACGATTTGCTGCTGTTGGACCTCGTCTTGCCCGGCCCATCCGGATTCGAGATCCTGCAAGCCGTGCGTGCTAACCGCCCCACGCAGCCAGTGATTATCCTTACCGCTCGCGGCGAGGAATCCGACCGTGTCGACGGCCTGCGGATGGGGGCAGATGACTATGTCGTCAAACCGTTCAGCGTCAAGGAACTGATGGCCCGTGTCGAAGCCGTGCTGCGACGTTCGCCCGAACGGCCCACGGACGTATTGACACTTCAGTGGCCAACACTAACCGTCGATCTGATGCGACGTGAAGTTCGGCATCTCGATCATGCCACGGCTGTCGAGCTTTCCGAACGAGAATGCGAATTGTTGCGATACCTGGCCAGCAACACCGGCCGAGCGATCGCCCGTGAGGAACTGCTGTCCAACGTGTGGGGCATCAGCCCGCAGGGCGTAACCACCCGCACGATCGATATGCACATCGCGCGACTGCGTGAAAAACTGTCCGACAACCCTCAGTTCAGTCAGTATATTGTCACCGTTCGCGGACGTGGATATAAGCTGTGCCCCCCCGGCACATCCGAACAACGGGGTAATAAGAACGCGTCATGATCCGTCGTCCCTGGCAAATCTGGCTGCTGTACATCCTCAGCTTGATCGCCGTCGTACCGGCAATGGTCTGGCTGACGATCAAAGCCGTGCAGCTGGACCGCGCTGAAGCAATCGCCCATCTGCAGATCGAGCGGGACGCCGATATCAGCCAGGCACTCTGGCAAATGGATACGCTCGTCGCGCCGCTGTTGGCACAAGAAGCTGCACGACCACATTTCGAATACCACGCCTTCCCAATGCTTGACCATGGGCAAGGTGTTGCCAACTCGGAGGCTCGGCAACTTGAACAGATGCCCGTACAACAACAGGCGATTGGATCCAACCTCCCTATTTTGGCATCGCCCCTCCTGACCAACCCACCGCCGCATGTCATTTTGAATTTTAAGTGTGCATCGAACAACGAGTGGTCATCGCCACAAGTCCCTGTCGGTCAGGAACAAGTTGCCGAAGCGAACCTGATGAATCAGCAGGCCGTTATCACCCTCCCGGCTCAACAAAATGCCGCGAAAAAGTTGCAGCAACTTCGGAGACTTTGCTCCGTCGACGATCTGTTGGCAAGGCTACCAGAAACAACGAACAGCGAATCGTCAGATCAGGTCAATGCGTCACGTCAGGAAGAATACGCCAACGACCTCTACTCACCTAATGCCCAGGCTTCGGATTCGCAGTATCGCATTGACAGCGACCCTGGAAACACGGCATTAGAAAACACCTATGGACGCAGTACCCCCAATCGATCGGAGCTCGATGTCAATGCTGTTGGCAGCAAGCCAAGTAGCCCGCGAGGCAAGTCCGATGACGAAACCGTCTACGGCGGCAATAATTCGCGCATGGAGCGAGCATTTGAATCACGCAGTCGCAATACACAAAAGTATGCCAACAATGAAATCCAACAATTGAGAAAAGATGCGGCAGCACCGGGGCTTGAGTGGAACGTCGTCGAAGGCGTTAGCCGACCGATTTGGGTCAAGGATCAATTGCTATTGGCGAGGCGCACTCGAGTCGACGGCCAGCTGATTGTCGAGGGAGCGTGGCTGGACTGGACCCAAATCAGGAAGCTGTTGCTGGACGAAATCTGCGATATCGTCCCCAATGCCGACCTTCAACCGCTGCCAAACGACACAGACATGTCCTTCAATCCAGGTCGCATGCTGTCGACACTTCCTGTCGAACTCATCGTACCCGAACCGGTGCTGGGCATGATGCCGTTGACACCGATTCGTATATCCCTGTGGATGATGTGGGCCTGCCTGTTGATCGCCTCCTCCGCCGTCGCCTTGCTCTTGTCGGGCGTGATTACACTGAGCGAGCGACGAGCTGCTTTTGTGTCGGCCGTGACCCATGAACTGCGAACGCCACTGACGACTTTTCGGATGTATGCCGAAATGCTGGCCGAAGGCATGGTCCCAGAGGTCCAACAACAGAAGTCATATCTACAGACTCTGCGAGCTGAATCAGATCGATTGTCGCATTTGGTCGAAAATGTATTGTCGTACGCTCGCCTCGAACGCGGACGCTCCAAAGGACGACGCTCCGATGTGGTTATCGGCCAGATGCTGCTGCGAATCTGCGAGCCGTTGCGGCAGCGAGCAGAACAGGCGGAACTGCAATTTGAATGCACCATCGACGAGTCGACACGACAACTTGTCGTACATACCGATTGCGGCGCCGTCGAACAGATCCTGTTCAATCTGGTCGACAATGCCTGCAAGTATGCCGGCAACGTGGCCGAGAAACGGATCACGCTGCAGGTCGCGAAAACGGCGCATCATGTCCAGCTTCGAATCGTCGACCATGGTCCAGGCTTGTCGCCAGAAGCCCGCCGGGATCTGTTCCGGCCATTCTCGAAATCGGTCGAGGTTGCCGCGACAACGGCACCGGGCGTAGGTTTGGGTTTGGCACTCTGCTGCCGCCTGGCCAAGGACCTGGGAGGCCGACTGTTGATGGAATCCTCTTCCACCACTGGCACAACGTTTCTGCTGGAACTGCCACTGAAGCGAATGTAAATCGCGGACCGAATTTATGCTTCCGGTTCCACAACCGCACTTAATCGTCCGGCATGGGTATGTGTCCGCAAATCTTCAATCATGTCACACGTCGCGACTTCCACGGCGGCCTGCCAGCGCGCTTCCCCAAATTTTTCCTGGTAGCCCTTCTGGCGATGGGCAAAAATAATGCCACGCGAACTGTTGACGACGGCTCCCAATCCACGCTCGTCAAAGGCACCCTGTACATCCAACGCCGTCCCGCCTTGGCTGCCGTACCCAGGTACGAGGATCCAGCAGTTGGGCATCGCGGCTCGGAGTTCCGACAGCTGTTCCGGATAAGTCGCTCCGACAACGGCACCAACCTCGCCGTAACCAAACCGACCACTCCCTGGCAAACTGATGGAATTGACGTACGCGGCGACTCGTTCATACATTCGCACCCCATCGGACCGAATGTCTTGAAATTGTCCGCCACCGGGGTTGGATGTTTTTACGAGGACAAAGATTCCAGAATTGCGTTGGCGCGCCACATTGACGAACGGAGTGAGACTGTCGTCGCCGAGATAGGGACTAACAGTAAGAGCGTCAGCGCCCCACACGCTTCCCGCTCCCAAATACGCGTCGGCATAGGCCTCGGCGGTTGAACCAATATCATTGCGTTTCCCGTCGAGTATGACGATCAATCCTCGATGGCGAGCATATTGAATCACGTCGGCCAGAGCCATCATGCCATCGGGCCCACATTGTTCAAAGAAGGCGGCCTGCGGCTTAACAGCTGGCACAAGCGGTGCGACGACATCGATAATCTCGCGACAGAACAACCGATAGGCTTCTGCAACCTCCTGCCAAGTCGGTCGCGATGCTCGGAACCGTCGTGTAAACACCGCCGGAAGCTGATCCGCACGAGGATCGAGCCCCACAACGACAGGATTTCCCTTGATCATCGCGTGGGCAGCTAAAGAATCAGCGAAGTTGATGGAATTAGGCATCAGATTCAGACTATCAATATCGATTCACGTTTTTGGATTGGCAGATGCGAGAAAAATCTCTTTCGCAGACAAGTTCATTCGCAACAGCGACGGCGGCGAGACCGAAGTTTAACCATAAATCCCCCATTTTTACGAGGGGGGGCAATATCGGCAGTTAGATTGTCCCCGCTGTGAAAGTCACTTACCCAACCTCCCACACTTTCTCCTAACGTACCCCCTCAACCCCTCCATTTTCCTACCTACCCCCACCTCCCCATCTTCCTGCCCCCATTTTCCTGCCTACCCCCACCCCCCCATCTTC
>JAGQPD010000440.1 GCA_020426865.1 Planctomycetales bacterium | reverse complement strand
CAGATCGTCCTTTCGGCCGCAGGCGATTGGCCGCGGTGGCTGCGGCCAACCGGTCGATCCCCACGCGATCGGGATGCCGCACATCGATCGCCAGCGAGAATGCATCGCGTGCCAACACGATGAAGGGACAACTAGGAGCGACGCTATCATGCCACTGGCGGACACGTTGAAGTCCGGCGCGGTTCACGCTCGCTACTACCCAGACCGTGTTCATGGTCACCGCGTTGGGTGGCATGGGATCGTTAGGAACCGGTCCCTCGCTTGTCCAGGCTTGTGACACTACCGGCGCTGGCAACGGAGGTTGCCGACCTCCGGTCATCGTTGGAATGTCGACAAAACAGCCTGCATGAATCGAAGAATTGCCGATATCAATAGCTAAGATGCTGTCCGGTGCTTCCACAATCACACCTCGGAGTTACGAGACTGCAATTGTTGGTAGATTGTCGTCGTCAGCTGATTCAAACCCTGGCCGGTCACGGCGGAAATCAACATCGGTTGAATACCGGTCGCAGCGGCAATCTGTTGCTGCACGTCCTCGGCAACCGGCAATTCGGCTTTGCTCACGACCAGGATCTCCGGACGTTCTGCCAACGCCGGATCGAATTGCACTAGCTCATCGCGAATGGCGCGATAGTTGTAAACTGGGTCCGAACCATCGATCGGCATCGGCTCGACCAGGTGGATCAACACGCCCGCTCGCTGTACGTGCCGCAAAAACTCGTGTCCCAGCCCGACGCCTTCGTGAGCACCTTCGATCAGGCCAGGGATATCGGCCAACACGAACGT
The DNA here is from genome assembly GCA_020426865.1 of Planctomycetales bacterium. Lineage (GTDB taxonomy): Bacteria > Planctomycetota > Planctomycetia > Pirellulales > Pirellulaceae > JAGQPD01. Next base: position 2,278 of record JAGQPD010000440.1, on the reverse strand, counting down.
GCGATCAAAGTCGATTTGAACGCGGCCCAGGTTCGGATGCTTGGTAGTAAACGGATAGTCCGCGATTTCTGGTCTGGCGCGCGTGAGTCGACTGAGCAACGTACTCTTGCCGGCGTTGGGCATGCCGATCAGGCCAGCATCGGCAATCACCTTTAACTCCAACACCAGGCGTCGTTCTTCGCCCGGTTCGCCGCGAGTAAACTCGCGCGGTGCTCGATTCGTCGACGTCTTGAAATGGGCGTTGCCCTTGCCACCGCGCCCCCCCTTCGCCGCGATGACCTGGTCTCCCGCGTCCTTGAGGTCGCGCAGCACCAAGTCGTGTTCGGAATCGATCACGACTGTCCCGGGTGGCACTTGAATCACAAGGTCTTCGGCCGCTCGGCCGTGTCGGTTAGCGCCTTCACCGTGCTTGCCGCTACGGGCTTTCCAGTGTTTTCGGTGAGCTACCGCGGCCAGGCTGTCAACGCCTTCGATCGCCACGATGACGATACTCCCTCCGCGCCCACCATCACCGCCATCCGGGCCACCCCTGGGGACATACCGCAAGCGGAGGAAACTGCAACAACCGTCGCCTCCTTTGCCCCCCTGGACGTCGATTTGTACGCGATCTACAAACATGGATGAGCAATCCGAAAAACCACATTGTAATTCGGCTTGCCCGCCGGTCGCTACGTCTACGAAGAACTTACGAGATTTTTCAGGCGACGAATCTCCTGTTCGTACTGGTGTCGCTGGCGTTCGATCTCTTTTTCCAAATACTGCAGATCCGGCTTCTGGTTCTCCAACTGTTGTTCACGTTCCACCAGACGTGCCGCTTGCTCCTCAATTTCCGCGTTGCGTCGAGCCACCCATGTTTGTACTTCCTGCCGCTGTTTGCTGACGCGGTTTTGATGTTCTGCCAGCTTGCCAATCAGCTCCTTCAATTCCTGGCGCTGTTGTGCCAGCGATTGATTCGCCAACTGAAACTGACCAGCCAGCTTGCGACGCATTTCCGCTAAGGACTTCGTCAACTCGGCTGGCGACACCTGTTCCGTCAATTTGCCCCATAGCTCTTCCGTGCACAACCGCATCTCCATCGCCTCGCGGTGCATCCGGGCAACATCCATGTGTAGCTGACGCGCCGCCGCCTGTCGGCGTTCAATCTCCTTGGCTCGCTGCGACAACTCAATGTGCTTGCGATCCAGTTCGGCCTTCGTTTTTCGTTGTGTCATGTCAAACTGTTGTTGCAAGTTCCGGCGTTCGTGCACCAGCTGCGAACGCTCCTGTTCCAACCGCTGACGTTCATGGTTCAAATCCGACATTTGAGCCTGAAGCAGTTGCTCGCTCTTGTCCAGTTGCGTAAGTCGTTGCTCCCAACGATGCCTTGCTTCATTGGCCTGTTCGGCGGCGCTACGACATTGTTGCGTGACCAAATCGCTTTCCCGACGGATCGACTCCTCTACTGACTTGAATTCGGCCGTGCGGTCTTGGATCGCTGTCATTCGGCGTTCAAATTCCTCCTCACGCACCCGCAAACCGGCTTCACGCTCGCGATACATAAGTCGGGCCACTCGCATCTCGTTTTCCATCGCGGCAGCGCGAGCATTATAGGTCGACTCACGTCGGTCAAGCTCCAATTGTTGCGATCGCAAGTATTCACCAAGCTCGTCCGCTTGACGAATCAATTGTTCTGAACTGCCGTCCGACAGTTGCCCGGCCATGGCTCGCAATGCTGGCATTGATGGCTGCTCGGCCAGCGGTAAATCGCGTTTCGTGGGACGAATGACATGAGCGCCGTCGACCCGTGCTACCTGTGGCGATGAGAATTGGTCCGACATGGATGGTCCTGCCTTTTGATCGTCGTAAATGCTGTTGGCAACCTCGCTAGCAGCGTGTCTTGCGCAATCGACAAAGTCACCTTAGCCGTTATATCGGCACGTCGCTTCCGGGAATCGAAAAGAAAATTGGAAAAACAATTGAAGTTCGATGCCGTTGCTTGACTCTCCAAGTCGTGCCCACTACCGTAGGGCTCCCGTTCACTTTGATCGAAACCCCTACCCCCCTGGGCTTCGAAAGCAGAAAGGACTGGTGTGGCGAAACGGAAAAGATTCGGCTCGAAGAGTCAAGCTTCGGCATCCAACCGCCGAGACGACGATCCGTTGTTGCCCGATCCCGACTGGGTACGGCGATTTCGTCAACGGATTGTCCGCTGGTATGCGGACCACCGCCGCGATTTGCCTTGGCGAAACAGTCGCGATCCGTATCGCGTGTGGGTCAGCGAGATCATGCTGCAGCAGAC